>JAIWOB010000103.1 GCA_020217065.1 Chloroflexota bacterium
TTTGCCTCAATCTCATCGCGGAGCGCCGCCGATGCGGCGTAAATCAAACTCCCCTCCACGCCGTATTTGGCGATAATGAATTCCCCGCGCTGCCGAAATTCCCCAAAGGACAAAATCGCCGCTTTAATGGGCTGCCCCTCAAATTTGCTCCGAAAATGCGGACTCCACGCGACCTCGAATCCGCAATTGGACGGTTTAAGCGGTTCGACTTTAACGCCCGCTTGCCTCAGCCACTCGACCCACGCCCCATCCGAGCCGAGTCTCGACCAACTGCCGCCGCCCAAAGCGAGGACAACGGCGCCGGCGCAAACGGTTTTTTCCCCTTCGGGCGTTTCAAAATCAACTTCAAGCGCGGCGCGGTTTAGAGCGGGACGTATCTTTCCCCGCCATCTATGCCGCAAATGAAAGCCCACGCCCAAATCTGACAGTCGTTTTAGCCAGGCGCGCAGCAGGGGAGCGGTCTTCGTTCCCACAGGAAACACCCGCCCGGAAGCGCCGACAAAAGTTTCGACGCCAAGCCCGCGCGCCCAAGCCCGCAGGTCGTTGGGCGTAAAATTCTTCAGCCATTTTTCGACTTCGTCTTTCCGTTTTCCATAACGGGAGATGAATTTCTCGAAAGGCTCTGAATGCGTCAGATTTAATCCGCCCTTGCCGGCGGCCAAAAATTTACGCCCCAACGAGGGCATGGAATCGTAAACGTCAACTTTCACGCCCCGACAAACCAACGTCTCGGCGCACATTAACCCCGCAGGACCGCCGCCGACGATTAACGCTGAACGAGTCATGCGGCGATTATGCCATAAAAAAGCGCGGGGCGCGTTTGATGCGCGCTCCGCGCGATTATTTCAACGCCGCCTGCATGGACCAAGGTCCCGTCCAGGTGATAGCGACGGGAAGCAGTTTTCCGCGCAAGTCTTCTTCGGTTTCAACGAAGACAATTTTATTGGTGGGCGTGCGTCCCTTCCAACGGCGTTTGACCTTTTCCTCGAACAATACTTCCACGGTTTCGCCAAGATATTTTTGGTTGATTTCGGCGACGATTTTCTCCTGCAGGTTTTCCAGCAAACGAAAACGACGCATTTTTTCTTCTTCGCTGACGTTGTCTTCCATATTGCGGGCGGCAACCGTTCCCTCGCGGACGGAATACCGCGCCAGGTGCGCCACGTCCAGTTTCAGGTCGGCGAGAACGCGGTAGGTTTCCATAAAGTCTTCTTCGGTTTCGCCGGGAAAGCCAACGATGATGTCGGTGGCAATCGAGCAGGCGGGAATCCGCGCGCGGATTTTCGCCACAAGGTCGCGGTATTCCCGCTGGGTATAGCCGCGCTTCATCCCGGCAAGCGTTCTGTCGCTGCCAGCCTGAATCGGCAGTTCGATGTGCGGCATCACCCGCGGCAGTTCAGCGACGGCGTCAATCAAATCGTCGCCAAAGTAATTGGGATGCGAAGTCAAAAAGCGAATGCGCTCGACGCCTTCGACTTCATGTATCAGCCGCAGGAGCGCGGCGAGGTTGGGACCGTCGGGAACGTCCTTGCCGTAACGGTCAACAATTTGCCCCAGCAGAGTCACTTCCTTCACGCCCTGCCTTGCCAGCGCGCGGACTTCCGCCACAATATCGCCCACAGGGCGGGAGCGTTCTCCGCCGCGCCGCGAGGGGATGATGCAGAAAGCGCAAGCGTGCGAACAGCCATACACCACCGGCACATGGGCGCTGACCAGTTTGCCGCGCTCGGCGGCGGGGAGAATCAACTCTTCGTCGAGCATGAGAAAACGGCGGGCGGTTTCGGCTTCCTCCAGCGAACGGACTTCGCCCTGGGTCAGGTGCGAAATCAGGGGACCAGGGTCGGACGGCGGGGAGAAAACGTCCACATAAGGCAGGCGGGCTTTGAGTTTTTCCGCGCCGCGCACGCCGACGAGACATCCCATTAAGTTGATAATCAGGCTGGGGTTTTTCTCTTTTAGTTTTTTAAATGAACTGACGCGCCCCAGCGCCTTGTCTTCGGCGGATTGGCGCACGACGCAGGTGTTCAAAACGATAACGTCGGCTTCTTCGGGCGTTTTGGTTGGGGAGTAGCCGAGACTCTCCAGCGAAGAGCCGACCCGCTGCGAATCGGCGACGTTCATTTGGCAGCCTTCGGTCCAGATGTGATATTTCTTGGTCATTCCGTTCCTTGCAGAAATTTTTCGTCTGCGCCGTCGAAAACGCAAGACCGCGCAGGAGCCAAATTATACCAAGAGTAGTCAGATTTCGACATAAGCACCGGATTGCCGCTTGGTATAATCTTCCCGCCATGAAAAAGATAATCCGCGCCTCGTTATTGATTGCTCTCGCCGCCGTTCTGCTTGCGCCGCGTCTGGCGGACCTTGTCAAGTTCACCGCCGCCGACGAGCCGTTCTGGCTGGCAGTCGGCGCAAATTATTATTACGCCCTCACCCACCGCGAGTTCGAAAACACGGTTTATGAATACCATCCCGCCGTCACCACGATGTGGATTGGCGCCGCCGCCATGCTCGTCTACTTCCCCGAATATCGCGGCATGATGGACGGCTATTTCGAGCAGGAGAAAACGTCCTTTGACGAATACCTTGCGGAGAAGGGAAAAGACCCGCTCGACTTGTTGTGGTGGGCGCGTTTTTTTCAAACCCTGCTCAATGTGTTTCTATTCCTCGCGGCGTTTCTTCTCCTGCGTTTCATGCTGGACGAGTGGACAGCCCTCGTCGTTCTGTTGTTGACTTCGTTCGCCCCTTATTTGTTCGGTCAGTCGCGGATGCTGAATCATGAAAGTATGGTGGGGCTTTTCTCCCTGCTGGCTGTATTGTCGCTGACGGCGTATCTCTTCTTCAAGCCTCAGGCTGGGCTGTTGATTCTATCCGGGGCGTGCGCCGCCTTTGCCAACCTGACCAAATCCTCGGCGATTGTCCTGTGCGCGGTCGCGGCGGCGATGATTTTCGTCTGGGCGTTCGCCCAATGGCGCGAAACGCGCAAGGCGAGATGGGGCGACGCGCTGAAAGTCTATTTTTCATGGATTGGAATTCTTCTTCTCGTTTATTTTCTGTCCTGGCCCGGCATGTGGGTTGCGCCGGGCAAAATGCTGAGCGAGGTTTACGCCAACGCGTTTAGTTTTGCGTTTCAAGGCGCGCAGATTTCGATTACGCGGGAATTACAGCCCTCCCAATTCAGACTTGCCTCCTTTGGGCGCGACTTTGGCGGTTTTCTCATTTCGATAGGCTGGCGCACCGCCCCGCTGACTTGGCTGGGACTGCTCGCCGCCCTCGGATTTTTGTTCCATCGGGAGCGCAGTTTGGTCCCCCCGCTGGCGAAATACGCCATCGCATTTTTATTATTGCAAGCGCTCGCTTACATCGGCATCTTCTCTTTGGCACAGGGACGCAACCAGCCGCACTATATTCTTGGGGCGCATTACGGTCTGGAATTTTGCGCCGCGCTGGGCTGGGCGTTCCTTTTGCGCTGGCTGGGAAGGTCGTTTCCAGCGGCGGGTAAAACGCGCAGCCAATACGCCCTGCTGGCGCTTCTCGCCGCCGCGCAGGCTTTTCCGCTCTTGCAAGACGCGCCGTATTATTTCACCTACCGCAACCCGTTGATGTCGTCCGTCGCCGGCGCGCCGCCGGCGTTCTTCTACGGAGAACGCATGGAAGAAGCCGCCGCCTATCTCGCCCAAAAAAGCGGCGCCGCAGACCAAACCGCGCTGGTCTATTTCGGGCGCAGTTTTAGTTATTACTATCCCGGGCGCACCCTGCTTTTCAAGCCCGTTCTCTTTGAAGACAAGGCGCAGTTAATCGAGGCGTTGCGGCAATCCGATTACCTGGTCGTTTATACGGGTCTTCAAAAAAGACTGCCCCTCTTGCAAGAAATGACCCCCGAACGCATTATCGAATTGCACGGCGCGCCTTACGTCGAAATCTACCGCGTGTCGGATGTCCCCGTCTCATTCTACAACGAGTAAACAGCGCATGAATTTCCGCAAATCCCTTTTCGCCTTGCTGCTGCTCGCCTTGACCCTTGCGCCGCGCCTCGCCGCCCTCGACGCTTTCGTCACCCTTGACGAACCTTTCTGGCTCTCCGTCGGCGCAAATTATTATTACGCGCTCGGTCAGCGCGAGTTGGAAAACACGGTCTACGAATATCATCCCGCCGTCACCACCATGTCTTTTATCGCCGCCGCCTTTTTGGCGGATTTTCCCGAATATCGCGGTCTGGGACAAGGATATTTCGACGTGGATAAGGAAAAGTTCGACCCCTTTCTAATCGAACACGGTCACGACCCTCTGCGCTTGCTGTATCTAAGCCGCCTGTTTCAGGTATGGACGATTGCTCTTCTTGCCCTGTCCATCTTCCATTTCTTTTCCCTTTTTTGGGGAACGGAAAAAGCCTTTCTCGCAGCCGGTTTTATTTCCAGCGCGCCGTATTTTCTCGGACACTCGCGCCTGCTCAGCCATGAGGCGCTGGTCGCCTTTCTTGTTCTGGCTTCGATTTTAGGATTATTCGCTTATCTCGAATACAAACCGAAGGGACGTTATCTCTTTTTTTCCGCCGCCGCCGCCGCGCTCGCTCAACTGACCAAATCCTCGGCGATGGCGATGTTCCCCGTCATCGGGCTGATTCTGGCTGTGGACGTTTTCGAAAAAGCGGGAGAACGCGGGTTCAAAGCCGCCTTGTTCAGCCGCCTGAAGATTTTAGGCGTTTGGCTGGCGGCGCTGTGTTTCGTCTATTTCATCGTCTGGCCCGGCATGTGGGTTGCGCCGGGGAAAATGCTTTATGAAGTGTATGGCAACGCTTTCAGCTACGCCTTTCAGGGGGCGCGCCTGCAAGTGACTCAGGAGTTAAAACCTTCCGCCTTCAGCCTGGACGCGGCTGGCTCAACCGTCGCGCTCTTCGTCGAAAGCCTTGCCTGGCGCGCCACTCCCCTGACTTGGGCGGGGCTTCCGCTTGCCGTCGTCTTCCTGTTTCAACCTGGAAGCGCCGCGCTGAAAAAACTGAACTTCTATTTTCTTCTGAATGCGGCGGCGTTCATTCTGCTTTTCAGCCTTGCGCGGGGCAGGAATTCGCCGCATTACATCATGGCGAGCCATGTAAGCGTGGATGCAATCGCCGCTCTGGGTTGGGCGTCTTTGCTGGGATTTTTGGAGACAAAATGGGCGTCTTTCCGCGCCGCGCCGGCGGCTGGGTTTGCCGCCTTGCTGGCGGGCTTGCAACTGTCAGCGGCGGCAGCCTTTTTCCCTTATTACTACACTTATTACAATCCGCTTTGGGCTGCCGCGGCGGGAAAACCCTACGCCTCAGACTACGGCGAAGGGTTTGAAAAAGCCGCCGCTTATCTGGCGCAAAAGCCCGACGCGAAATCCATCACGGTGTTTGCGTTTCGGGCGCGGGGCGCGTTTTCGTATTTTTTCCCAGGCAGGACCATCATTTTCAATCCGCTTTTCGTCGAAGAGCCGCAAATGGAATCCGTCTTCGAACGGCTGCGGCAATCCGATTATCTTGTCGTCAACGACGCCTTCGCCCCGCGGACAAGCAGGACGGCGTTGTTCGCCGGCGAATTAAAAAAGACCCCGCCGGAACATTCCATTTATATCGAAGGCGTCTCTCCCATTCATATCTTCCGCGTCGCCGACCTGCCGCCTTCGTTCTATCGCGCCTTGAGCGAGGAAGAAATCCCATGAAAACTTTGATTGCCGGTCTCGGCTCCATTGGACGTCGTCACTTTCGCAACCTGATTGCCCTCGGCGAAACGGAGATTATCCTCCTGCGTTCTCGCCGCTCGACCCTGCCCGACGACGAATTGGCGGGATACCCCGTCGAAACCGACCTGGACGAAGCCCTTCGAAAACACAAACCCGACGCCGTCGTTGTGGCGAATCCCACCGCGCTGCACTTGGACGTCGCCATTCCCGCCGCCCAAGCGGGATGCGCCCTCCTTCTCGAAAAGCCGGTCTCGAACTCGCTGGAAAGGCTGGACGTATTGGAAAAAGCCGCCCAAAAAAGCGGAAGCAGAATCCTGGTCGGCTTCCAATTCCGCTATCATCCAACGCTGAACAAGGCGCGTGAATTGATTCGGGCGGGCGCGCTTGGCAAAGTATTGACCGCCCACGCGCACTGGGGCGAATACCTGCCCAACTGGCATCCCTGGGAGGATTACCGCCAAGGCTATGCCGCGCGCGCGGAGCTGGGCGGAGGCGTAACGGTCACGCTGACGCACCCGCTGGATTATCTGCGCTTCCTCCTCGGCGAAGTGGAAGCCGTCTGGTCTTTCAATGGACACATTTCCCCGCTCGAAGTGAACGTGGAAGACGCCGCAGAAATTGGTTTGAAGTTCGCCAGCGGAGCAATCGGCGGGGTTCACCTCAATTATTTCCAGCGCCCGCCCGTTCATCGCCTCGAAATCGTCGGGACAAACGGAACTTTGAGATGGGACAACGCCGACGGCGTTTTACACGCGCAGACCCTGCCCGCTGAATTCGGCTCTTACTCCGCCCAGCCGCCAGCGCCGGTTTCCGAGTCCTTTTCCCCGCCCGAAGGCTTCGAGCGCAACCAACTCTTTCTGGCGCAGACAAAACACTTCATCGAAGCGGCGGCTGGAAAAGTCCAGCCGGTTTGCGACCTGACAGACGGAGCGCGCGCCTTGCAAATCGCGCTTGCGGCGCGCGAGTCGCTCAAAACGGAAAGAATGGTCAGGCTGAACGCGGGATAAGTCTGCCGCAACGCGCTGCGCGACATTCCTGCCCATGACGCTTGTCATGAGCGGGAATGTTTTGATTCATGGGCTTCTTTATCAATTGGTGACTGGCTTCACTCTCCGCTTTCGGCTGGAAAATATAAACTTGGTCATGAAAGGAAATTGACCCATGACCGCTTTATCCGGCAATTTTTCAGGCAAGGAGTTTCAACGCTTTTCGCGTTTTCTGACCGTTGGGGCGGTTGGCACGCTTTTGGATTTCAGCCTGTTGACCCTGCTCAAACTGGCGGGACTGCCCACCATACTTGCCAACAGCCTTTCGTTCACGGCTGGGTTGTTGAACAACTTCACCCTCAACCGCCTGTGGACATTTCAAGACCGTCAAACCGACTGGCGTCGTCAATTTGCGCAGTTCACCCTTGTCAGTCTGGTGGGATTGGCGCTGAACAACCTCATCGTGCTTTCGCTGGAAAATGCGCTGGGCGTTTTGTCCGGTCAACCCGACTGGGGCTACCTGCCCGCCAAGGTCATCGCCGCGGGCGCGGTGGCGTTCTGGAATTATTTTGCAAATCGGATGTGGACGTTTAGAAAGTAAGAAGTGAATAGTGAGAAGTGAAAAGGAGTATTGGAAATGACAACAACAACCCTTCCCTCGAATCCCTCATTTTTGAAGAGAAGCCTTTTTCCCGGCGTAACGGTTTCCACCGTGTTGGTCATCGCCATCATGGCGTTTTCGCTGGGGCTTCATCTTTACAATATCGAGTCCATCGGCGACGCCAACGCCTATTACACGGCGGCAGTGGAATCGATGCTGAAATCTTGGAGTAATTTCTTCTTCGTCGCGGCGGAACCTGGCGGCTCGGTGACGGTGGACAAACCCCCGCTCGGCTTGTGGATTGAGGCGGTCTTTGCCTACTTCCTCGGCGTGAGCGGCTTCAGCGCATCGCTGCCCAACATCCTCGCGGGCGTATTTGGAATTCCCCTGCTCTATGCGATGGTCAAAAAATACATGGGCGAACTGGCGGGCTTGGTCGCCGGCGGGGTGATGGCGATTACGCCCGTCTTTGTCGCCACCAACCGCAACAACACCATGGACGGGATGTTGGTCTTCTTCCTGCTGATGGCTGCATGGGCGTTCATCCAGGCGACCGAGCGGCGCAGTCTGTTTTGGCTTCTCATGGGAGCCTTCCTTGTAGGGCTTGGGTTCAATATTAAAATGCTGCAAGCCTTTTTACCCCTGCCCGCCTTTTATGCGCTTTACCTCTTCGGCTCGCAGGAAGGCTGGATTCGCAAAATCTTTAATCTCGGCGTCGCCACTGCCTTGTTGGTTGGCGTTTCGCTCTCATGGGCGGCTGTCGTGGATTCGGTCCCCGCCGACTCGCGCCCGTATATCGGCTCCAGCGACGACAATTCGGTGATGGGATTGATTTTCGGTCACAATGGGATTTCCAGGCTGGAAAATTTACGCGGCGGCGGACAGACCCCGCCCCAAATGGGAGCCGCCCCACAGCAGGGAACGCGCTCCAGCGGCGCTCCGCAAGAGGCGCTGGACGCCTGCTCCAATCTCAAAGAAGGAGCGGCTTGCTCGTTTACGCTGGGAAACGGGAATATGGTGAAAGGTTCGTGCATCGTCCCGCCCAATTCAAGCGAATTGGCTTGCGCGCCGCAAGGGATGAATCAACCCAACAGGCAAAATCAGCCCAATGGACAGAACCAGTCTCCAGCAAATCAAATTCCGCCGCGGCAAGCCGTTGACGCCTGCGCCAATTCCGCTTTGGGCGCGGCTTGTTCGTTCAATCTTCAAAATGGAAATACCATTAACGGCTCGTGTATTATTCCGCCCAATTCAAGCGAGTTGACTTGCGCGCCGCAGGGGATGATTCCGCAAAGGCAGGGGCAGCCCCCAAACGGTCAGGGCGGCGGGACGCCGTTCAGCCAGGAGAGCGGCTCGCCGGGCGTCTGGCGTTTCTTTACTCAGCCTCTTTCCAAACAGATGTCATGGCTGTTGCCCTTCGCGTTGATTTCTGTCTTGCTTACTTTATTCGCTTCGCGCATACAACTGCCCGTCGAGTCGGGGGCGCACAAGGCTCTGGTCTTATGGGGCGGCTGGCTGCTGACCTGCCTCATATTTTTCAGCGCGGTTTCCGGTATCTTCCACGCCTATTACGCCATCATGCTGGCGCCCGCGCTGGGCGGGATGGTCGGCGCGGGTTTCGCTCAACTCTGGTCGTGGGCAAACAGGAAGTGGGCGGGCGCGTTATTGTCCATTGCGGCGGCGCTGACCCTTGGATTCCAATATTTCGCTTCGCGGCAGTATGGAGAATTTTCGGAGCAAATATATATCGGCGCGGGGTTGTTTGCAATTGGAGCGGCGCTGCTCTTCGCGCAAAAGCGTCTTGCGTACCTCTTTGTTCTGGCGGCGATATGCGTCGTTCCCCTGTATTGGACGGCGATGACGGTATCGTCGAGCGCCAACCAAAACCTGCCCTCAGCCTACGCCGGCGGATACCAGCAGGCGGGTCCTGATGGAATTAACCGTCCGCGGCAGCCCGACGGGCAGGGGCGCGGCATGGATGAAGACATGTTAACCTTCCTCCAAGAAAACACGCAAGACGTGAAATACCTGCTGGCGGTCCCTTCGGCGCAAAACGGCTCAACGCTGGTCTTGCAAACGGGACGCCCGGTGCTCTTCATGGGCGGGTTCAGCGGCAGCGACGAAGTGGTCACGGCGGAAGATTTATCCGCAATGGTCGCAAACGGCGAATTGCGCTATGTTTTGTACGGCGGAGACCGCAAGCCGGATAT
Organism: Chloroflexota bacterium; assembly: GCA_020217065.1. Taxonomy (GTDB): domain Bacteria; phylum Chloroflexota; class Anaerolineae; order Anaerolineales; family Villigracilaceae; genus Villigracilis. The sequence goes on from JAIWOB010000103.1 coordinate 9,498, forward strand.
CGCCAATTGGCTGCAAAGCGCCTGTTCGCCTGTGACACGTTTTAACCAGGTAACGGGAGCGGCAGGACGGCAGGGCGAAGGCAATGTGGGGATGACTCTGTATGAGTGCAGGTAGCAAACGCAGCAGGTCGCGCTTGAGGCGCGACCTGCACTTTTATCCATAACGCTTGTCGCGGCGGTTTTGGAACGCCGCTTGAGGATTCCTCCCATTCGACGCCTGCCGCGTCACGCGCCTTTCGACCTACCAATTCAAATCTTTTTCGTACTTCCACTTGATTAACATTCCGCCCGCCACTTCCTTGAAGACGGCTTTGTCCTTTTGCGAGAATAAACGCCGCCAGTTGCCAGCCTGTCCTTTGGGGAGGAAGGAGGCGATGTCCTCGTTGCGTTTTGCCTGCCATTCCTCGTCGGGGTTGGAGGACATTTCGTCGCGCAGGGCTTTATCGAGCGCGGGGTCAATCGTCTTCACGCCGAGAAAATTCCAAAGCTTCGTCATTTCGTCA
>JAIWOB010000104.1 GCA_020217065.1 Chloroflexota bacterium
TGAAGATGGTCAGCGTCAAACAGCGCTACGAGGGCGTCTTCCGCTGGCTGGAACAAAAGCATGTGATGTGCCTGCGCTTCGAGGACTTGATAAACAACCGCGACGCGACTCTCGCCGCGATGCTCGACGCGGTGGAAAAGACCGGCTATGCGATTCCGACTCCGCGCGAAAAGGCGCTATCCATTTTGGTCGAATCGATTCAACCCAAAAAGAGCCACACCTTCCGCTCCGGCAAAACGGGCGGATGGCGCGAGCGTTTCACAGAAGAACACAAAAAACTATTCAAGGAAGTCGCAGGCGATTTACTTGTGAGATTGGGGTATGAAAAAAATAATGATTGGTAATTTAAAGGAGTTTTTCACCCAGCGCGTCAAGCGCGGGCTGGTTCGCCGGTTGAACAATATCAAAGTGGCGCGGATGGCGCAACTTGTAACTCGTAACTCGCCTCCCCCCGCTGGGCAGCCCGTCGTTTTCTTCAAAGCCTCCACAGGCATTGACGACCTCTCCTGGAACAGCGGCTTTCACCTTCTCACCTCGTGGGCGCTGCGCTTGCAGGGAATCCCGGTCGCGTATTTTGCCTGCAACGCCGGGATGAGCAAATGCGCGCTGGGGACCAACCGCGACCATCCGCAAAAGGCAATGCCGTGTCAATCGTGCGTCATGCAGTCGCGGGCGCTATATAAAGACGCGCCGGGCGTGGAATGGTTTGAATTTGAGCGCGACGCAAAGGTTGAAAAGGCGCTCGAAAACCTTCCTCTTTCCAATTTAATGAATTTTGAATGGCAGGGAATTCCGCTTGGCGCGCTTTGCCTGCCCGGATTGCGCTGGATTTTACGGATTCATCACCTGAACGACGACGAGAATACCCGCTACCTGTTCCGCGAATATATTTTGTCGGCGTGGAATGTGGCGCGGAAGTTCGAGAAATTTTTGGATGAGACGAATCCGCGCGTCGCGGTCGTTTTCAACGGACAGTTCTTCCCCGAAGCTGTTGCGCGCCATGTCGCGCTGCGGCGCGGACTGCGGGTCGTCACTCATGAGGTGGGACTCCAGCCCGCCAGCGCCTATTTCACCGACGGCGAAGCCACCGCCTACCCAATTCACATCCCCGACGACTTCGAGATGAATGAGGAGCAAAACGCCAGACTCGACGCCTATCTCGCCAGACGTTTCCAGGGCGATTTCACAATGGCGGGCATTAAATTCTGGGCGGACATGAAAGGGTTAGACGAGGCGTTTTTGAAAAAGGCGTCGGGCTTCAAACAAATCGTCCCCATCTTTACCAACGTTATCTTCGACACCAGCCAGCCACACGCCAACACCGTATTCGAAGATATGTTCGAGTGGCTGGACGCGACGCTGGAAGTCATCCGCGCCCACCCGGAGACTTTGTTTGTCATCCGCGCTCACCCCGACGAGTTGCGAGTCCGCAAAGCCAGCCGCGAGACGGTGGGCGGGTGGGTCGAGGCGCGGCGCGTGACCGACCTGACGAATGCGGTTTTTATCCCGCCGAACGAAACCCTCAGTTCCTATGAGTTGATTTCGAAATCCAAATTCGCGATGGTCTATAACTCCACCATCGGCTTGGAAGCGTCCATCATGGGTGCGGCGGTCTTGTGCGCGGGCAAAGCGCGCTTTACTCAATATCCCACCGTGTTCTTTCCTCAGACCGTCGAAGAGCAAAGAAAAAAACTGGAAGAATTCTTGTCCGCCGAAAAAATCGAAATCCCCGCAGCGTTCAAGCGCAACGCCCGCAGGTTTTTATACTACCAGTTGTACCGCGCTTCCCTCCCCTTCGGCGACTTTCTCGAACCGTCCGTCCGCGCTACGCAGACAAAATTAAAATCGTTCAAATTGAAAGACCTGCTTCAATCCGAAACGATAAACGTCATTCGGGAAGGATTGCTCGAAGGCGGCGACTTCCTGCTGAAAGCGCCCTAAACCCTATCCCTCCAACTTCCCCTGCTCGAACAGTTCCTCAAACGGCGCGATGAATTTTTTGATGCCCTCCACGTCGAGCCATTCGCTATTGTTATCGCTGGAATAAGTGTATCCTTCGGGCAGAGGGTTTCCCTTGTCCTTCCACGAATAACCGAACCAAATCGCCTCGGCGGGTTGAACGACGAACATATCCTTCAATTCGACTGTATGCCGGGCTTCGTCTTCCGAAATCAGCGCTTCGTGGAGTTTCTCGCCGGGACGAATGCCGATGACCTTAATCTCGGCGCCGGGGGCGATGGCTCTGGCAAGGTCAACGACTTTGGTGCTGGGAATCTTCGGAATAAAGACCTCTCCGCCCTCCATCTGTTCGATGCAGCGGATGACAAAGCGCACGCCCTGTTCCAGCGAAAGCCAAAAGCGGGTCATGCGGTCGTCGGTGACGGTGACCTGCCCGCTTGCCCGCTGCTTGAGAAAGAGAGGGACGACCGAGCCGCGCGAACCGACCACGTTGCCGTAGCGCACGCACGAAAACCGAGTCGCCGAGCCGCCCGCGTAGGCGTTGCTTTGAATGGTCAATTTTTCCGCCGCGAGTTTGGTCGCGCCATAGAGATTCGCCGGGCTGACGGCTTTGTCTGTGCTGACCGTGAGGACTTTCTTCACACCGGCGTCCAGCGCGGCTTCGACAACGTTCGCCGTGCCCATGATATTGGTCTTGATGGCTTCCATCGGGTTATATTCGCAGGCTGGGACTTGTTTCAGCGCAGCCGCATGAACGACGACATCCACGCCGTGCATGGCGCGCAGCAAACGTTCGCGGTCGCGCACGTCGCCGATGAAATAGCGCAAACGCGGGTCGTTGAAACCGCCCACCTGCATTTCATGCTGTTTCAGTTCGTCGCGGCTGAAGATGATGACTTTCTTCGGCTGCTTTTCTTCGAGCAAAATTTTCGTAAATTTCTTGCCAAACGAGCCTGTGCCGCCCGTGACCAACACAACTTGATTTTTCCAATCCATCGGTTCTCCTTATACAACGCAAATTCCAATCCGCCGGCTCATAGCGGGCGAATCACTGCGCTTTCGTTTTGCAATACGCAACGGCAATGACCTCCCGCACTTCGGGCGTCAAAGGCTCTTCGATGCCGCTTAACATGGCGCAGGCTTGAAGCCGCAGGGCTTTTTCGCCAATGACCCGCTTGGCGGTCGTCTCCAACTGCTCCGCCCGCCCGGTGAGGGCGTACGCCTTCAAAAAGGGCATCCACTCGACGCGGTCATCGGGGCTGAATTTCAGGCGGAGCGCTTCTTCGCCCAGCGAAACCACGCGTTCCCAATCGCCGCTTTGGGCTGCCAGGTCCGCCTTTTGAAAATAGTAACACCACTCATGAGCGGGCTCGTCGCCATAGACCGTTTGGGGAGGAATGGCGGCGGCGGCGTTCAAAATCACGGTTTCGATTTTAGACCTGGGAGCGGCAAGAGCCGCCTCGAGGGGGTCGAGGGTGGAAATCAGCGGCTGCGAGCCGTCCATGACATGCGCGCAGGAATACGGGGCGGGCTGGCTTATGACAAGCAGGTTGTCGTAATCGAAAGTAATGGTATGGCTGCGATACTTCGTCTCGCGGACGGGGGGAGCGTTCAAAATATCGGGCAAAGTCCTTTCGTTCAAGGTCAAACCCGCGAGCGGATAATGAACGGGGATTTGCCCCGTCGGGTTGGGGAAATAGACGAGGTTTGCCGCTTCCATCACGCCGAAGTCGTCGTCGCCCAACCCCGGCAGCGGATAATGCAGCGCCAGCGTTGTCCCTTCGCGGATGGCGGGCGCGCGCCAACTGACCTGCCACCAAAATTCCTGAAGCGCCCTTTGCTCTTGAAGCGCGCGGATTGCGATTCCGTAATGGGCGAGGATTGCAAAGGAGAGCAGGACATACAGCAAAACGGAGCGAGCCTTTTTCATGGAAATCATATCGAGAACCGCCGCCATGAAAAGACCAGCCGCCAGAGAGGCGGGCAATCCGTAATGAGAGAAGCCGCCGATATTTACATAACGATTCGCCATCACCACCGGCAAAACGCCGAAGAACATCCCCAGCCCGCCGAGGGTTAACGCCTCGCTTCGCAAACGGTCACGGTCAAAGCCGGAGGCGTCCTCAATCCGCTTTTCAAACAGCGCCAGCGGCAAGAGCGCTCCCGCCGCAAGGAAGACGCCCGCCGCCAAATCGCGCAGACGCATTCCTTGTAAAAAAACGGGAAATTGACTGAGCCACGCTTGAACGGCAAGGTTGACCAGGCTGTTATAGATTTGCAGCAGCCAGTTGACGGCGGTGGAAGCGGGGTTTTCCGCCAGCGCTCCCAGTTGCGCGCCAATATCGGTCGCCGCGCGTTGATTTTCAAAGAAAAAGAGCCGCCAAAAAGCAAACCCCAGCGGAATGAGCAATCCCCATCCCAAAGCGCGCAGGGCGTTAAGGATTCCCTTCCAAAGGTTTCGCTCCCCGCCGCGATTAATCAGCAAAAAGACGCCAAGCAGACGAAAGGCTTCCATGCCAATCGCATAATCCACAAGGGCGATATAAGCCCAACCGGTCAAGAGCGAAGCCGCCACGCAGACGGCTTTCTCAATGCGGTTCCGGGACAGGAGCGACTGCCATGTCAGGGCGATTGAAAAGACCTGCAGGGCAAGGCTTGCCATCATCGGCTGATATTCGATGGCGCTGACCCACCACGAATAACCGGGATAAACGGCGAAAAAAAGCGCGGCAAAAAAAGCGAATTTTCTTTCTCCCTTCCAAAGAATGCCGAAAAGGCTCCAAGCGGCGACGGCAGCCGCGCCGCGCCAAACAAAAGCGCCGATATGCCAGGGAAGGGGATTCGCGCCAAACAACGTAAAAAACCATTCAAAAAAGAAACCGCGCGCGGGACGGTCAATGCGGAACATTTCATGAAAGACTTTCGCCCCGCCTATCATCCCGTCATAGACGTAGTACCAGTCGTCCTTGTAATAGGTCAGGCGGACGGCGTGAGGCAAATACGCGGCGGCGGAAATCGCCAGCAACAAAAGAATGGGGAGAAGGCGTTGTTTCATGGAAGCCGTAAGAGCCGATTTAAGGCTTGCGAATCACAATTAAGGGATATTGCCCGTTTTCGGCGAAAAATTTCGGGAAGGCGTCTTCGAGCCAGAAGACAAGCTTCAGGAACGCCCGCCCTCCGAAGGGGCGCACAAACCAGCGCAAGATGCGCGTGCTAAGACTGCGCCAGGGTTTGATTTCAATGGTCATCTGCGAGCCAATCTCTTTCTTGAGCCATTCAGGGGTCATCTTTTGGACGAAGGTCCCCGCGGGATTTTCTTCGTCGAGCCATTCTCTCTTTCTTTTTGCGCCGCGCCCCGAGAGCGCCCTCATCCATCCGATAAGCGGCTCCGCCAAGCGTATCAACAACGGGTTATGCCAGCCGTTGACCACCGCCGCCGTCCGCCCGGCGGCAAGCGCGCGATAAATCTCGGCGTAGGCTTTGGGATGCTCCGTCAAGGCAAGGTGATGAATGGCGTGCATCGAAACCGCGCCGTCGAAGGCTTCGGCTTTGAAAGGCAGGTTCGCCAAATCGCCGACGACAAACAACCCGTGGCTGCCGATTCGATTTCGCGCCTCGCGCAAGGCTTGAATCGAAATATCGAGACAAACGCGCTTTTCATATCCCTGCGAATAGGTTTTATACTCCTCGTACTGCACGGGACCGGAACCGGCGTCCAGCAAAAATCTGCCGGTGGGCATCAAGCCGTTCATCACACGCAGGCGCGTCTTGTGGATGTACTCGCGCGAGACGGGGCGCAGGTCTTCGTAACGGGCGTTTTGATAATTGCCGTCGTCTTCCCGCCGCCAGCCAATCTCATCGTAAAACTCGCGGACTTTTTGTTTGGTTTCGTTCGTCATATAGTTTGATAGTCCAACAGCCTGATAATCTACCAAGTTTCTAATCTCTAATTGTCCCAAGTGAATGGCTCGCAAACGAGGAAGTCAAACGTTTTCTTGAATCGCGCCATGCCTTCTTCGCTCAAGACCTTTTCCAGCGGGTATTCGGCGAGGTCGTCCCAGAAGTTCATCAAGCGCCAGGGGAAGGGGCGCGGATATTCAAAGAAGAATCGGTAGGCGTAATTCCAGGCGAATTCGATTTGCTTTTCGTTCAACTGATGGGCAGGGATGTCCGCCAGAACTTTTTCGAGGACGGCGTAATATTCGTCCCATGAATTTGGGTCAATGGTGATTCCGCGCCCGCGATAGTGAGTCCGCCCGCAGGAGATGACGGGACGCCCGTTCATCGCGGTTTCGAGTCCGACGGTGGTGGTGTACGCCAAGCCGACGTCGGCGATTTCAATCAAATCATAGGTGTTGATTTTGTCCAGCGCGCCGATGACGTGAATATGCCTCGGCAGTTCGGGCAGCGCCTCTTTGACCACTGTCCCCATGGACTTGGCTTGCGGCACAAGTTTTTCGCCGGGGTGTACGCGGATGACGAGCTGAACATCCGTCCGTTTGGCAAAATATTGAACGGTCTTCGTAATCCATTCGGTCATCGAAGCGGCAAAGATGTCGCGTCCGAGGGTCAGGCTGTCGCCCAAAACATTCGCGGCGAGCATGACAACGGGGCGGCTGTCCAAGCCGAGCATGTTACGGGTGGTCTCCGCCCCTTGCGACGAGACGTATTGCCACAGGCGTTTCGACTTGCCCCAAACGCGGGCGCCGCGCCGCGCGTTTTCGAGGTCAGCCACCCGCTCAAACATTTCTTCTGTGACGGGAAGATGACAGCGCGCCTTGACGAGGTAATCGGTGTCTTGCTGCATGATGGACGAATTTTGCGCCAGCCAGATTTGTTCGCGCTGGTCGTTGAATTCGTAAGTCACGGCGTCTATGCCCAAATATCGCGCGGCGCGGAAGACAATGCCCATTTCGAGAATCAAGCCGTTGGGAATCAAAACCACATCGGGCTTGTTTTTTGTCATCCACTCCAACGCGGCTTGGGCGGCGAATGTGTTGCGCTGCACGCGCAGTTCATATAACGCGCGCTCAGACGGGTCGTTCATATCCACTTCTTCGCGCATCAAAGTATATTGGGCGTCCCAAAGGGAAACTTCTTTGATGTCGGTTTGAATTTTTTGCGGGAGGTCGAAGGTCGAAGGTCGAAGGTCGAGCATCGAGACGTGCTTGACCAACGGGGAAAGCGGAGCCAGAGCGTCCCTTGTATGAAGAACGCGCCGCCGCTGGGTGAGTTTATCTTTCCGCTTGTGCCATTCGGAGTAAGGCAAAGTCAGCAGCGTAACGTCGTGTCCCATGCCCGCAAGGACGAGTCCCAAATAAGCGGATTGCTCCACCCAATAATGCAAAGTCGCAAAGAATAAAACCTTTTTGCCGCGCGGCGCATTTTTAGCGAAAGGCTTGACCGCCTCCACAGCCGCCGGCAGGGACGCTTGCAGCCGCGCCAAATTGTAATGGTCGCGGCGCGGACGATTCTTCGAGCGCAGCGTCCAGTCAAGGTCGGCGGCGAAGGGCAGTCCGCCAAAAAGTTCTCGGAGAGCGTTTGTTTTTGCCATGTAGTAATCGGTAAATGAGAATTGGCGCTTATTGATTGCCAATTACAAATCACCTTCTATCCAATCTTTTCGATTTTCCACGCAAGTCTTGGGCGCACGGGACCGACGCGCGGCTCGCCCCATTGCGTGCCGGGCGCGCCGGAAATATCCACGTTGAAAGCCAGAGCGTTTTCGTCCATAAAATAGCGGCGCACGCCAAACGAACTCGCGTTCACGCCTAGGATGTAACGCCCCTCGTTGAAGAAGTCGGCGGGCAGCTCGGCGCGGCTGACGTAATGACCCGCCTCCCGCGAGTCGAATTTTTCGTAGAGCGCGGGCGTGTCGGTGTCAAACGAGGTAAAAATGTATTCGCCGCGCATCGTGCTGACGTAAAGCCCCACCCGCAGACCTGTGACAGGCGAACTGAGTTTGTATTCAAATTCGACCATGACGGGTTCGGTGGAGCGGACGGTATCGGCCACTTTGCCGTTTTTGTCTTTGACCTTCAGACTGAGCGGCGTAAACGGCTGACTCGACGACGGGATTTCATCCGCGTCCCAAATGCGCTCGCCCGCCTGCGACTGACCCGACGAGAGGTAAAAATCAACCGCTTCCTGCGAAGGCGCGCGCATGATGAGTTGACCCTTGTTCAAGACAATCGCTTCCTGAGTAAGACGCAGAATGGCGGACATGTTGTGGCTGACGAACAAGACCGTGCGTCCCTGCTGGGCAACGTCGCCCATCTTGCCGAGACATTTTTTCTGGAACTCGGCGTCGCCCACCGCCAGCACTTCATCCACCACGAGGATTTCGGGTTCGAGATGCGCGGCGACCGCAAACGCCAGCCGCAGGTACATCCCCGAAGAGTAACGCTTGACGGGCGTGTCAATAAACTGACTGACTTCGGAAAAATCCACAATTTCATCGAACTTCGCGTCAATCTCCGCGCGGCGCATTCCCAGAATCGCGCCGTTCATGTAAATGTTCTCGCGTCCCGTCAATTCGGGGTGAAACCCCGTCCCAACTTCGAGCAAAGAGCCGACCCGCCCGCGCACAGTGACCGTCCCCGTGGTTGGCTCGGTCACGCGGGAGAGAATCTTCAAAAGAGTAGATTTTCCCGCGCCGTTACGCCCGACAATGCCGAGGACTTTGCCTTCTTCCAAATCGAAGGAGACATCCTTCAACGCCCAAACGTAATTCTGATTCATGCGGCGGTCTGACCTGCCGACGATTGCCTTCGCCAAACGGATGGGCGCGTAGACGGTGTCCACGATGACGTCGCGCAGCATGTTATAGCGGAATTTCGTCTCCGCCGCGCCGATTTTGTATCGCTTACCGAGGTTGTGTACTGAAATGGCTGTTGTCATCTTTTTCTCAATGTCATTGCGAGGAGGGCGTTCTTCCCGGCGAAGCAATCTCCCATAATTTTGAGATTGCTTCGGGCTAACGCCCTCGCAATGACATGTTATATCGTATCCGCGAAGGTCTTTTCCATGCTTCTAAAATAGAAAAGCCCCGAAACGAAAATCAAAATCGAGATGCCAACCGAAACCCAAAGCGAGAGGCCGGGTCCGCCGCCCGCGCCAAGCAGCGCCCAGCGGAAACCGTTGACTACGCCCGCCATTGGGTTAAGGGAATAGACCACCTGCCACTTTTCAGAGATGACCGAAGCGGAATAAGCCACGGGCGTGGCAAACAGCCAAAACTGAGTCAAAAACGGCAGGGCTTGATTCACATCCCGATATTGAACGTTGATTGCCGAAAGCCAGAGCGCCACTCCGAGCGCGGTCACGATGGCAAGCAGGAGGAAGAGCGGCAGTGTCCAGAGCAGGCTCCAGGCGGGCGTGACCTGATAGTAAAACATTAAACCGAGGAGGATAACAAAGGCGATGGCAAAGTCCACCAGCCCGGCAAACACCGAAGACATCGGCAAAATGAGACGCGGGAAGTAAATCTTCGTCACCATGTTGTTATGCGCCACCAGCGAGCGGCTGCCTTGATTGAGCGCAGTCACGAACAACCCCCACGGCAATAAAGCCGCAAAGGAAAAGACCGGATAAGGTATTCCCTCCGTGGGAAGTTTCGCCACCTTGCCAAACAGGAAGGTGAAGATGAGCATCGTCATCACGGGTTGAATGACCGCCCAAGCCATGCCGAGCAGAGTTTGTTTGTATTTCACCTTCACGTCGCGCCAGACCATGAAGTAAATCAACTCGCGGTACAGCCAAAGGTCGCGCAGATTTAACGCCGCAAGCCCTTTCGACGGCTTGATGTAAACGGTGTGAGGCTCGTGGACGGGTATTTTTGTAATTTGCGTCATGCTTTATTTGTCAAAAGTCGAAAGTTGAAGGTCCGTGATTTTCGACCTTCGACTTATTTGATTTTATCCCGATTGGCTTTGAACCACTCAATTGTCCGCTTCATGCCCTCTTCGAACGGGACCTTGGCGCTCCAGCCGAAGAGTTCCCTGGCGCGGGTCACATCGAGTCCACGGCGGGGCTGACCGTT
>JAIWOB010000105.1 GCA_020217065.1 Chloroflexota bacterium
GGGTTTATCGGTCTGCCAGACGAGTTTACCCGTAAAGCCGGTCATTTGGGCAATCATCTCCGCCAAATTCTTAATGGAGATTTCATAACCGGAGCCGAGGTTGACGGGCAGTTCGCCGTTGTATTTTTCGGCGGCGGTTACAATGCCGTCGGCGGCGTCTTCAACGTACAAAAATTCGCGGGTGGGAGAGCCGTCGCCCCAGATGGGCAGTTCCGTTTCGCCGCGCTCCTGCGCTTCAACGGCTTTGCGAATCAAGGCGGGAATCACATGCGACGATTTAGGATTGAAGTTGTCGCGCGGACCGTACAGGTTCACCGGCAGGAGGAAAATCGCGTTAAAGCCATACTGTTGACGATACGCCTGCGCCTGCACCAGCATCATTTTCTTTGCGAGACCGTAGGGCGCGTTTGTCTCTTCGGGATAACCGTTCCACAAGTCGTCTTCCTTGAAGGGGACTGGCGTGAATTTGGGGTAGGCGCATACCGTCCCAATGGCGACAAATTTACCTACGCCGTTCTTCCATGCCTGGTGCATGAGTTCCACGCCCATCATCAGGTTGTCGTAGAAAAATTCGGCGGGATGCGCCATATTCGCGCCGATACCGCCGACATTGGCGGCAAGATGGATGACAACCGCCTCCTTCGAACTCGCGCCTTTAAGCGCGTCCGCGTACATACGCTTGATGTCGGCGGGGTCAACCAGGTTGTAGTTTTCGATGGTGGGAATAAAAACGTCTCCCGCGCCGCGTTCTTTTAGATTCGCCGTGACGAAAGAGCCGAGAAAGCCCGCTCCGCCTGTGACGATGACTTTTTTGTTTTGCCAAAAGTTTTCTGCCATGTTGTCTCCTTAATTACCCAATCTCTAACGACCAATCTCCTCTCACGATTTAGAGACTGGAGATTAGAGACTGGAGATTTCACTGCACGATAAACTGCGCGTTGCGATACCTGTCGTCTGTTGGGTTGCGAATTAAACCGGATTTCAGCGCGAACAACACCTCGCGCACGCCGTCGTCCACCGTCAGCGTGGTTTCAAAGCCGAGTATCCGCTTGATTTTCTCGAAAGAGACCGTGATGTCGCGCATATCGCCGCCAAAGGTCAAATCTTTGTATTCGACCGCCGTTTCGGGAATCCGCTTCAACACCAGGCGCACAATATCGTCTTTCGAGTAATTGCCGTTTTCGGCTCCCAAATTGAAAACCTGTCCGCGAATTTTCTCCCGCTCCGCCTCCAAGCCCAGGATGACGCCGCGCGCCACATCGCGAATGTGGACAAAGGAACGCGAATAACCGCGCTGGTAGATAATCAACTCGCGTTTGGTGAACGCTTCCAGCACGAACTGATTCACAATCAAGTCGAAACGGGTGCGGGGCGAAATGCCGTACAGCGTCGCAAAGCGGAAGAGCAGCGGGGCGCAGAGCGAATCTTTTTGCGCGAGCAAAAACTCCTCCGCCGCGATTTTCGTTTCCGCGTAAAGCGACTGGGGATTCAACGGCGATTCTTCGTTCACCGCTTTTCCGTCGGGACTTAAGCCGTAATTGCTGTACGTGGAGGCGAAAACAAAACGTTCCGCGCCGAGGTCGCACGCCTGACCATAAACCGTTTTCGTGGCTTCAACGTTATAACGCCACGCCACCTGTCTTCCCACCGCCTGACAGGCGGGAAAGCCGACAATCCCCGCCAGGTGAACCACCGCATCGGGCTTTTGCCAGTTTTTTTTCAATGCGTCGCGAACGGCGCGCGGCTCAGTGACGTCGGACTTAACGAAGTGAAAATTGGGATGGCTGAAAAACGGAAGGATGCTTTCGCCGCCAAACAGCAGGGTATCCAAAACTGTAACGCGGTAATTCTGGCGCAAGAGTTCCGAGGTAAGCATCGAACCAATATATCCCGCGCCGCCGGTAATCAAAACATGACGTTCCATTATTCCACGCCTTCCAGCCGGACTTTGTATCCGTCGAGAACCAGAGCGGGAGCGGATTTATCGCTGACGACCAAAATCCCCTGTTCCATGCAGGTCAGTCTGCAAATGTCCGCCACATCGCCCGAACCGAGGATTCGCACGCGGTCATATCCGGCTTTCCGCACTTTGACAAGATAATCCTTCACCCGCTGACGGGTATGGCGGTACACCGAAAAAGAACGCTCGACGTAATCCACCGCCAGGCGGGCGCGCAGCGCCAACCCTTCGGGCGTGATGATGTAGCGCAGCTTCTTGCGTTCGGCGCGGGAGACTTTGACCGCCCCCTTGGCGATAAGCCGTTTCAAATGCCAGTTTACCGTGCCGACCGCCACGCCCAACTGGGTCGCCAGGGTGGATTGATTCACATCGGGGTCGTTTTCGATTCGTTCAAGAAGGGTTAGTTCACGAAGTTCTTCGTTTGCAGACTCGGCGCTCATGCTCTCATTCCAAAATTCAGTCGCTGAATTATAACCGCGAATCAAACAAGGTCAAGAGAGCGGCAAACGCTCCAAAACGGCGGCAATCGTAAAACGGAAGCGGACTTGCGATACAATCGCCCCAATGACAAAAATTCTGAAAGCCACAACAGAAAACATCCTCCTTGCCGCCGAGATTCTCCGCGCAGGCGGGTTGGTCGCCTTCCCAACGGAAACAGTGTACGGCTTGGGAGCAAACGCTCTCGATGAAGAAGCCGTGAAAAAAATATTCGCCGCCAAGGAACGCCCGGCAGCCGACCCCCTTATCGTCCACCTCGCCGGGTTGGAACACATTGAACAGGCGGCAAAGTCTGCGCCGCCCCTCGCCCGCCGCCTGGCAGAAAGGTTTTGGCCCGGTCCGCTGACCTTGATTCTGCCAAAGCAGCCGCAAATTCCCCGCTTGGTCACTTCGGGGCTGGATACGGTCGCTGTGCGCGCGCCAGCCCACCCGGTCGCCCTATCCTTGCTGCGCGCGGCGGGAACGCCCATTGCCGCGCCATCCGCCAACCGTTTCGGGCATACCAGCCCCACCGCCGCGCGGCACGTTTGGGACGATTTGAAAGACCGAATCGAAATCATTTTGGACGGAGGAGCGACCCCTTTGGGCGTCGAATCCACTGTGCTGGATATTTCCGCCGTCCCGCCGCGCATTCTGCGCCCCGGCGGCGTAACGCGCGAAATGCTGGAAGACGAAATCGGCAAGGTTGCGGTTATAGAATCCTCGCGTCAGGTCGAAGCGGGGCTGCCCTCGCCGGGCTTGCTCGAAAAACATTATGCGCCCCGCGCCCAAATGATTTTTTTCAAAGGAGAGGAAGCCCGCCGCGCGATGCTGGCGCGGGCAAGAGAGGCGTTGGCTGCCGGGCAAACCGTCGGCGTTTTGGCGATGGACGAAGACGCCGAGATATTTGAAGAAACCGGCGCCGTGGTTTACCGCCTGGGCGGCGGATTGGACAGCGTCGCAAGCCGTATCTACGACGGAATGCGCCGCCTCGACGCCGATTCCGTCGCTTTAATTCTCTGCCGCGACGCCGGTGAAAGCGGACTGGGGCTCGCCATCCGCGACAGGTTGACCCGCGCCGCCAGCGCGGTGGTCGAAACTTAAGGCGGCGGAGACAACCCCTCGTGAAAAGAACCGTCTTCCGCCAAGACCTGACCTGGTTTTCAACCGCCGCCCTTCTCGTGATGGCGTTCGCCTCGATTCCCTTTTGGGTGGGGCGGGCGTCTCAAAACGGCGACTTGCTTTTTCGCGGAACTTACTTCGACGAGAGCGATTACGCCGTCCACCTCTCGATGATGCAGGCGGGACGCATGGGCGAATGGGCGTATCAAATGCGCTTCACCGACGAGGAACATCCAGCGGCTTATCTGCGAATGTTTTATATTGCCCTGGGTCATTTCAGCAAATGGATTGGACTGGACGTGGAGACAACCTTTCGCCTCGCGCGCTGGCTCTTTGGCTTCGCCGCTTTATACGCAATTTACCGACTATGCCGAAAAATCTTCGCGGAGACAAACCTTGCGCGGGCGGCGTTTTTACTGGCGGCGTTGGGCGCGGGCGCGGGCTGGCTGCAACTCCTCCTGGGCGCGCCGCTCGAACCCATCTCGCCCATTGACTTTTGGCTGATAGACGCCTACGTCTTTTTCAGCGTTTCGCTCTTTCCCGCGTTTTCTTTTACGCTGGCGTTAATGGCATGGTCTTTGAGCCTGTTTCTGGATTACCTCGAAAGCGGCAAACCGCACAACATTCTCCTTGTCAGCCTGTTGGCGCCGTTAAGTCAAACCGTCAATCCGATTGCTTTCGCCGTCGTGGACGCGGCTATCGCAGGCGCGGCGTTTTCGTCCTGGTGGAAAAATCGAAAAGTCGAATTTCGTCATATCCCTGCCCTTGCCGTCATCGCCTTCTCTCAAATTCCCCTGCTGGCGTACAACTTCCTCGTCCTCAGCCGCGACCCATTTTGGAGTCAGTTCACGGCGCAAAATCAAACTCTCTCGCCGCCGCCGCTTTTCTATTTTTGGGGATTCGCTCCCTTTTGGCTCTTCGCGCTGCGCGGACTCTTTCTCGCCTTGCGCGAACCAAATCCAAAATTTTTAGCGTTGACCGCCTGGGCGGCAAGCGGTTTTATCCTCGCCTACCTGCCCGTCGCCATCCAGCGCCGCTTCACCCTCGGAATCGTCATTCCGCTGGCGGCGCTGGCAATCTACGGGCTGAGCGATTTGCTCAAAAGAATCCGCCAAACGGCAAAACGCGAGAATTTGATTTATTTCACTTACATCCTGCTGTCTTCCGTCTCCTCAATCTATCTCATCCTGGGGTTGAGCCTCTTCTTGCGGACTTTGCCGGAGGACAAGTTTTACCCGCGAGACGTGGAATCTGCGCTGACATGGTTGAATCAGCGCGCCGCGCCAAACGATTTTGTCCTGGCGGACGTTTCGACCAGTCAATTGGTCGCCCAACGCACTCGTCTTAAGGTGTATGTCGGGCATGAAATGGAAACTCTCCGCTATCAAGAAAAGAAAAAGGAAATGGAATTATTTTTCGACGGGGAAACGCCCAAAGACTGGCTGGCGGCGACCCGCGTGAAGTGGGTCATTGCGGACAAAACCGACGCTTTGAACGCGGCTGGGCTGGAAGTCGCCTATCAAAACGAAAGCGTGATAATTTACAAAGTCGCCGGCAAGTGACAATTTATTTCCTCCGCCGCGGCGCGCGTGTTAGAGAACAGGCGCGGAACAAACCAAAAAAGAAGCGTTGTGCGGTTCAGGTAAAATATATTCATGACTATCTGGCGGCTTTTATACACTCCCCCAGCCAATGGCGCATGGAACATGGCTGTGGACGAATCCATCCTTGAGCATATTTACCGCGGGGAATCCATGCCAACCCTGCGCTTGTATTCCTGGAATCCGCCCTGCCTGTCTTTGGGACACGCCCAGCCCTTCGCGGATGTGGACATGGAGCGCTTGAAATCTCGCGGCTGGGACGTTGTCCGCCGCATGACAGGGGGACGGGCAATCCTGCACACCGACGAGCTCACCTATTCCGTCACAGGGCGGGAGGATGACCCTGCGCTTGTCGGCGGCATCCTTGAATCCTATAACCGCATCGCGCAGGCGTTGATGTACGCCGTCCGCGAGTTGGGGTTGCCCGTTGAGATGAAAGAACATGAAACTGCGGGGCGCGCTTCCAACGCGCCCAATCCCGTCTGTTTTGAAGTTCCATCCACTTACGAAATCACCGTCAACGGGAAAAAACTCATCGGCTCGGCGCAGGCGCGGAGGAAGGAAGGCGTCTTGCAGCATGGCTCGCTTCCGTTGACGGGCGACCTGACGCGAATTTGTCAGGTTTTGAAATTTGCAGACGAAGCCGCAAGAGACGCCGCGTCGCTCCGTTTATTGGCGCGCGCCGCGACGGTTGAATCGGTTATCGGGGAGAAAAAGGATTGGGAAACGGCGGCTCAGGCTTTCGTTCGCGGGTTTGAAACCCAATTGGAAATCAAGTTCGAAAGCGGAGTCCTCTCCCCTTCCGAAGAAAAAAGAGCGGCGGAACTGGTCGAACAAAAATACGCGCGCCCGTCGTGGACGGAGAAGTCATGAAAAATTTTTTAGTCTACGGCTCGTATGGATACACGGGAAATTTAATTGTCGAGCAAGCCGTAAGGGAGGGATTGAAGCCGCTGCTTGCAGGGCGTGACGAGAAGCGCTTGCGCGCGCAAGCCGAAAAGTTTGGTCTGGAATATCGCGCCTTTTCCGTCGAAGATAGCGCCGCGCTCAACTCGGCTTTGCGCGAAGTGGAGGCGGTTTTGCATTGCGCGGGTCCATTTGTGTTGACTTTCCGTCAAATGGCGGAGGCGTGCATCCGCGCGGGGCGGCATTACGTGGACATCAGCGGCGAGATTGAGGAATTCGAAGCGCTGGCGGCGATGGACGAAGAGGCGAAACGCGCAGGCGTAACCCTGCTGCCAGGCGCCGGCTTCGACGTGGTTCCTTCGGACTGCCTAAGCGCCTATGTGGCGGGAAAACTTCCGAGCGCGACGCATCTTGAACTGTACATCAAAAGCGTCGGCAGCGGAATCTCGCGCGGCACGGCGCGTTCTGGAATTGAAAACAGCCATCGGGAAGGACGCATCCGCCGCGATGGAAAAATTATCAGAACGCCACATTTGTGGAACGTCAAAGATGTGGACTTCGGGCGCGGTCCGACGCGAGTGGTCACAATGGGCTGGGGCGACGTCAGCGCGGCATATCACAGCACAGGCATCCCTAACGTGACCGTTTACATGGGGCTTCCTTCGGCGCTGCTCGGATTCATGCGCCTGACCCGCGCGATGGGTCCTCTGCTTTACAGCCGCGCCGCAAGGGACTTCATCAAATGGCTCATCGGAAAATTCTTCGCGCCGGGTCCCACGCCCGAACAAAACAAAAATGGATTCAGTTTACTCATCGCCGAAGCGACGGATGGAAAACAAACGGCGCGCGCCAAGTTGCGGACTCCCGAAGCGTACTATCTGACCGCGCTCACGTCCGTCGAAATCGTCAAGCGGATTCTGGCTGGCGACCTCAAAACGGGATTCCAAACCCCAAGCCGGGCTTACGGGGCGGATTTCATCCTGCAATTTGCCGGCGTCACGCGGGAAGACGCCTAGTTCTCATTGCGGTTGAGAAGAAAAACGAAATGCCCCGAAATTCATTTCTTCAGGACGTTTTTGTCTGTGAGCATGAAAGGAGGACGCTCAACCAAATAAAAAAGCCATCCAAACGGAAGGCTTGCTGTGAGCGCGGAGCGGGTCGAATATCATCCCCGTACGGGGACGCTCAACCAAACAAAAAAGCCATCCAAACGGAAGGCTTGCTGTGAGCGCGGAGCGGGTCGAACGCTCAACCAATGGCTTAAAAGGCCACTGCTCTGCCATTGAGCTACGCGCCCATATTTGAAACGGGGCAGATTTTATCATGCAAAATTATACTCGTCAACGGCTCGCGGTTTGAAAATCATTTCTCAAAGCCGCCTGATAAACGTAAGAGTTGGAACGCCTAAAACCGCGCTTGACGCCTTTTTCCTTTCTCCGTAAGATATAAACAGCCATAACTTTGGCGAAAAATTATCGCTTGGAAGGCGTTGCTAACGCAAATTCTTTGAACGTTCGGCTTTCTATGCGTTACTCTCTTGAAATTTTTCCCTCTATTTCGGAAACGAATCGCCAACAACTGGCTTCGGTTGGAATTACCGACAGCGACGCGCTGCTTGCCGCCGCCGCTACAAGCGCGCTGCGAAAAGAACTGGCGAACAAAACAAAAATGGACGCGTCGCTGCTGGAGGATTTGGCGGGAATCGCCGACCTTTTGCGCGTCAAAGGGATAGGTCCGCGCCTGGCGGAAGCGCTGGTAAAGAGCGGAACGGCAAGGAACGCGCAGGAACTCCGCTCAAAAGCGTTGGACGCCGAAACCTTCAGGGAGAGTCTCAAGTCATACCTCGAAGGGCGCTCCGATGGAATGCGGACCCTTTCCCTGTCCGAAATTGCAGACATCGCCGAAGAAGCTGGAGAATTGCGTCCGCGCCTGATATTGGACAAGCCCGACGACGGAGCGAACTTCCGCGCGGAAAGATTTGTCAAAGCCAAAAGAAACGCGGCGCGGGACTTACGCATGATGGGCGGTTTAATCGCCATTGTTACGCTGGCTGCCGGGCTGGTCCTTGCGGCGGGAATTATCCTGATTAACTCGACCATCGAAAGAACAACGCCGCCGGGCGCGCTTGGCTCCTATTATGCGGATATTTTACGTATTACGGCCATGGCGCTATACCTGAGCGAAGCCTTGACGGGACTAATCTTCATCCTTGGTTTTTCGGCGCTCGCTTTGGCGTTATATTTTCTGCATTACCTGATGGACACCCGGCTGGTACTATGGCTGTTCGACAACCCATCCCGCCGCGACTTCTTTTCGAAGGTCAACTCAATGCCCGCCGCAAGAGAGGCGCAAATTTACCGCCGGGCAATCGTATTCATGGGAATTCTTCTGTTTGGATTGGCGTCCTATACCGCCTATACGCTCTGGACAGACATGACCATGAAAGAATTGAGCGAAGCCATCCTGCCTTTTGGCGTTGGGGGCGGGCTTCTCCTTGTCCTCTATATCTCTCTGCCCGTATTGAGATTTTACCGAAAGGCATTTGCAGACATTAAAAGGGTCGAACAGTCAACCCTTCAGCGTTACTTCATCCACACCCTGTTCAAAGCCATGACGCTGCCCCTCGCTGTACTTCTTCTGCTGAAGTTCGTCATTCCTTCCGCCGTCGGGCTTCACGAATACATCTATCGCAACGCGATTGCGCCGTCGGTTCAGAATAAATTGCTGGAGCAGCGCCGCATTGTCGAAAGCCTGCAATTCAAAGACGAGATTGACCAGCGCGCCCAGCGATACGTCAGCCAATATTTTGTGGAAGAAAATCTGAAAAAGACGGAAACCCTCGGCAGCCTGACAAACCAACAGGGAATTGAACTCCTTGAACTAGGCGTAAGGACGGGATTGCATATCGTTGTCTGGTGGACGCTTGCCGCCTACTTGTTGCTCTTCGTCCTTCCATACCTCCTCCTGGGCGGGTGGAGGCGCGGACTTTTTTATATGGCTGTGCTGGCATGTAGTTTTTACCTCGAAGACAGACTCTCGCTTTATGCGCCGTCGTGGTTTCGCCTGCCAGCCGATTCCGCCGGCGGCGTCCTTCTCATCGGCTTTCTGGTCTTCGCCAACGCCCTGCTCTTCGACTGGATTTTCGACAATTTTTCGAACAAAAGCAAGACCTGTCCGTCGTGCGAGACCATCCTGGAAGTGGACGACTTGTATTGCTCAGAATGCGGTTGTATGCAAAAGTGAAAGTTGCGGCGTTTTACGACTTACGCCGCAAAACCGCGCTTGACGCTTTTCCCCTTTCCCCGTAAGATAGGCGGCGCGAATTAGAACAGATATTCACGAAGACCGACAGGTTTTGGAAACCTGTCAGGTCTCCCTTGGAGACATTCATGGAACTCGGTATCGTACGCAAAATAGACATTGACCGCGAAATGCAGCAGTCGTACCTTGATTACGCCATGAGCGTGATTGTGGCGCGCGCCCTGCCCGACGCCCGCGATGGACTCAAGCCCGTGCAGCGCCGCATCCTGTACGCAATGTACGACATGGGAATCCGCGCGGACACGGCTTACAAGAAGTCCGCCCGTATCGTGGGTGAAGTGCTCGGTAAATATCACCCGCACGGCGACTCGGCGGTGTATGAAGCGATGGCGCGCATGGCGCAGGATTTCTCCATGCGGACCTTGCTCGTGGACGGTCAGGGAAACTTCGGCTCGGTGGATGGCGACCCGCCCGCGGCGATGCGCTATACCGAAGCCCGTCTCACCGCCGCCGCCCTGGACATCCTCGCAGACCTGAACAAGGACACGGTGGACTTCGTCCCCAACTTCGACGATACGCTCGAAGAGCCGGGCGTGCTTCCTTCCGCGATTCCCAACCTGCTGGTCAACGGCGCGACGGGTATCGCCGTCGGCATGGCGACCTCCATTCCGCC
>JAIWOB010000153.1 GCA_020217065.1 Chloroflexota bacterium
GAGCGCGACGATCGCCAGCGCCACGGGCGGCAACTTCGAGAGCCTGGCGGTGAGCACGGCGGCGGCGGTGACCGTGGCGGTCGAGGCGGAGAACGCGGCAGACGATAAGGTTAGCGATATGAAGACGAACGACGGAGGTCGTTCGTCTTCAATTTTAGGTCAGTTGTACGACGAGGTTATCCCTGCTCAAAACCCCAAAACTGATTCTGCCCCCGCAATACTTCGCGACAAGCGCGGCGATATCGCCGCATATCTGTTTGACCTCCTCGTCGGTGACAGGCGGCAGCGCGTCCACGTTGAATTCGACGGCGGTCGTCTCCGGCAGGATTAACGTATGCTTCGACTGCCGCCAAGTCCAGCGGCGAGTTAGAACGGTATTCCCCTCCGCGAAGATGATTTCTCCGGGATTGGGGCGCTCGACCAGGTCGGTCCCAAACGGCTCGAAGATTTCATCGCCAGTTGCGAAGCGCAAATCCATATCGGCGGCGAGACGGTCAATGGCATGAGCGCCAATCGGGACGAGACGCTGAATCGAGACCAGGTTGCCCAAATCCACCGCCTTATTGATGGCTGGCAGCGGCTCCTTTTTCAGCGCCCGCCGCACGAGCGCTTCCATCGAGGGACGAAACTCGCTGGGTTTGACTCCAAGCGAACGGTAAGCCTCCCGCCACGATTCGATGCGCGGATGGGATGCGATGGCTTCAGGTTTTAGTCGTTCGCAGAGCGACTTTTCGGCGTCCCGCAGGCTGGCGGCCAGTTCTTCGGGCGAATCGCCGTTGACGATGTCGCGCGCGATGACCAGTCCGCGACGATAGGCGGGGAATTTGTCAAATACTTCGGCGGAGACTTTGATGTTGACGCTCATTGGAATATCCAAAAATTAACCACGGAGGCGCAGAGGCGCGGAGTTTTTTTAATTGGTTTTCTTCGCGCCTCACCTGCGCTGCGCCAAACGCAGCGCGGCGCAAGCGTCGCGTCTCAGCGGTTCTCAAATGGGTTTTACGACTAATTCAAAACTTCGGCTGACGCCATACGCATGGCGTCCCGTCCTGCGTTGAAGGCGACGTAATTCGCAGCCCAAACAATCGGCTTGGAATTGGCTTTCTTGAGCGCGGCGAGCCACATCTCAGGCGGGAAGGCGTTGAAGGGCGGCAGAACGCTGAGGATTCCCAACATGACGACGTTGGCGGTGCGTCCGCTGCGGTCGCCAAGTTCGAGCGCCTTGCCCAAAACGTCGAACTCAACCACGCGATAGGGGCTGAGGCAGGCGTGAATTTGCTCATCGGTGGGATATTGGTCTTCGGGCAGCCCGTGAGGGACAATTTTCGTTTGAGCCAGTAAAACCGTCCCGCCGGGTTTCAACATTTCAAGAAAATCGGGGCGCAAGACTTCGCTTTTCTCCATCGCAATCAGGCAGTCTGCGGTTCCGGGCAGCAATACCGGACTGGAGACATTGCCGCAGGCAAAGGCGCTGATGACCGGCCCGCCCATCTGCGCCATGCCGTGAGTCTCGCCTTTGATAATATTCTTCTCGTCGTAGCCGGCGAAAGAAGCCAGTTTCGACAATACGCTGCCGAAGAATAGGTTGCCCTGTCCGCCGACGCCGCGGATGGCGACCGAAAGCCTCGCGGGAAAGTTTTCCTTCGGGACGGCGGGAATGACAATCTCCTGGGGCGGCTCGGCAAAGGACGGCGCAGCGGGCAGGTTGAGGTCTTTCAAATCCACGACTTTGAGGACATTGTATGGGCAGGACTGAACGCAGGCTGGAGCAGACCCGCCGCAGCCGCTGCACAGATTATTGACGGTTGGAATCCCGTTTTCGTCGAGCTCGATGCCGGGGCAGATGAGGCAGACATTACACTTTTTACAGGCGTCGGGTTCGACATACACCCGCTGACTGCTGGCTGGGACTTTCTGCACGCAAACCCCGTCATTGACCACGATGGTTGTGAAGACGCCGTTCGCCGCGTCCGCTAAAGCAGTCTTGAGCGATTTTCGCAGGTTTTTCTTGTCGTACGCGCCGACGGTCACAACCTTTGCGCCGTGCGCCTTGAGCGTCTCGGGCAGGTCGAAGCGAATCTTTTCGCCAGCCATGTTTTCCGGCGAGGTCGGCGAGGACTGTCCGCCGGTCATGGCGGTCCATGAATTGTCCAAAATCACCTTCACGCCCGGCACATTGCGATAGACGGCGTTGCGGGTGGCGTCGAGTCCGCTGTGGCATTCGGTGCTGTCGCCGATGAGGCTGATGCAGCGCCCAGCCTGTTCGGGGCGCGAAAGCACATAACCGATGCGCTCCGCTTCGCTTGCGCCCATCGCCAGACCGGTGTCGAGCGCGTTCATAAAATACAGCAGGGTGTTGCAGCCGATGTCGCCGAAGACAACGTCAATCGCCTTCTTCTTTTTTTGCAGGGCGACTTCCTCGGCAAACAAGCGGTAAGGACAGCCCGCGCAAATCACCGGCGGGCGGGGAATGACGGGAGCGTTTTGTCTTTGTTCGCGGCGCAGCAAACCCAATTTTTCAGCGATGAGCGCGGGACTCCATTCGGTCAACTTGCTGAACGGCTCCTTGCCGTCCACCTCGAAGCCCATATTTTCGACAACCTCCTGCACATAGCGATAACCGTCTTCGATGACAAAAATCTTCCCGTGAATCGACTCGCAAAACGCGCGTATCAACTTCACGGGCAGCGGGTTGGTAAACGCCAGCGAGAGGAGGTCGAAATCCGCGCCGAGGGATTCCTTCACTTCGCGCGCGTACATGTCGCCGATGCCGTAGGTAATGACGCCGACCTTGCCCGAACCCTTTTCCCATTTGTTGAGCGGGCTTTCCTCCACCATCTTCATCAAAGCGGGCATACGTTCGGTCATCACAATATCGTAATTTTTTCGCGCCACGTTGGGCAGCACGTTGAAGGATTTGAGGCTCTCCGGCATCCGCACCGGCTCGCGCTTTTGAATCGGCGTCAGGCGAATGAGCCCCTCGCTGTGACATAAATTTCCGTTAGGCATCACCACGACCTGAGTTCGGTAAGCGCGGGAAATTTCGGCGGCGAGGGCGGGGGCTTCGTGCATCTCCTGATGATTGCGAGGTTCAAAGACCGGGACAAAACAACTCTTGAACAGGTAGCGCGGGTCAATGGTGTGCTGGGTGGAACTGGGGGTAAAGTCGCTGGCGACATAATAGACCAGCGCGCCGCGCTCCAGGACGAACAGCGCGCCGCTGGTGAAGATGTCGCCCGCCTGAAAGAGACCGGGAATCTTCATGGTGACGACGCAATCGCGCCCCGCCATCGAATGTCCATGTCCGACGGCGGACGCCACCGCTTCGCTGACCGACCAGCCGACTTGAATTAAATCCTGCACATGCGCCAACCCTTTATCAATCACCTCGGAACTGGGCGTGCCGGGATACCCGTCCGCCGCGTGGATTCCGCCGCGCACGCAGCCGACGGCGAAAGCCATGTTGCCTTGTAAAATTTCGGCTTGCCCGGCTGGAGCCTCGCACAACTGCCTGACAGAATTCTTCATTATGTCGTCTCCTGAATTAAACGATGGGTGGAGGAATTTCCACAGCGCAGCCGCTTCGAGGCGCAACCCAAAGGCTGTCCGCGATTTGCGCCATTCGCGCAGTTCCTGCGCCGCAATGTTGTAATTTTACTCCCCGCAGGCGTTCTCCAAATGGAACTTGCGCTTAATCTTGACCGCCAAACTTCACAATTTTTCGGCTTCCAGAAACGCGCCAAAACCTCGTCGCAAACGTCGAGATTCCGGCTGCGGTTTGCGCGCTCTTGCGGAGCGCCGCAGCGCGTCTCATTTTATGTTACACTCGCCATCCCCCAACCATTGATTGCCAATCTCCAATCACTCTCTATGACCAAACTCACCTCTCTCTACCACGAATATCCGCGCCAGTTTTGGTTGATGGTCGCCGGCATTGTCATCAGCACGGCGGGCGGAAGCATGATTTGGCCCTTCATGCTCATCTACGCCAGCGGAAAACTCAACCTGCCCCTCAGCGCCGTCGCAACGCTCATCTCCATCAACGCCGGCGCGGGGCTTTTCGCCTCCTTCCTCGCAGGGACTCTCGCGGACAAAATCGGGCGCAAGGTCGTTATGATTATCAGCCTTGCGTTAAACGGGCTCGCCTATTTCTTGATGATGGGCGCGGAAACCTACCTGCAATTCGCCGCGCTGATGGTCTTCATCGGCTTGTCGAACCCGCTCTATCAAGTCGGCGCAGACGCCATGCTGGCGGACATGATTCCATCCGAAAAACGCACCGACGCTTACGCCATCAACCGCATCGCCAACAACGCCGCCTTTGGCGTCGGTCCAGCCGTCGGCGGATTTCTCGCAGGCAGAGATTACAGCCTCGCTTTCATTGGCGCCGGGTCGGGGTTCATCATCTACAGCCTGCTGCTCTTCCTCCTCGCCCGCGAGACGCTTGATAAAACTGTCAGAAAGAAACAAAACGTCCAGTTGGCGCACCAACCCCCAGACGCGGAAGGGTATCTGCGCGTCTTTCAGGACAAAGCCTATATGGCGTTCGTCGCCCTCATGGCAATCGGTCTCACCGCTCCCAGCATGTTGTGGATTCTCATGCCGGTTTACGCCAAAACCAATTTCGGCGTCCCCGAAGCGCAATACGGCTGGATTCCCACCACCAACGCGGCGATGTGCGTCTTCGTGCAATACGCCGTCACCTCCGTTACGCGGCGCTACAAAACCCTGCCTGTCATGGCGGCGGGAATGTTCATCTACGCCCTGGGCGTAGGCAGCGTGGCGCTGATGGCGAATTTTTGGGGGTTCTGGCTGAGCATGGTCATCCTCACTTTTGGCGAACTGACCATCGTCCCCACCGCCAGCAAATACGTGGCGGATATCGCCCCCGCCGACATGCGCGGCAGGTACATGTCGCTCTATTGGTTTGGATGGGGACTCGCCCGCGCCGCCGCGCCGCTCATCGGGGGGTTTCTCAACGACAATCTTTTTCCGCGAGCGATTTGGATTGGGGGAATCAGCATCGGACTGGTCAGCGCCCTCGGGTTGATTCTTCTAAACAACCTGACCAAGACCCGCGCCGAAAGTTGATTGCGCCTCTGCGGTCCGTTTCACCGCCTCGAAGCCAGGAGCGCTTCGAGGTTTTTCTTTACCCCCGCCCATTCCGAATCGATAATTGAATAAAACACCGAATCGCGGATTCTGCCGTCGGGCAAAATCATGTGATTTCGCAGCACGCCCTCCTTCTTTGCGCCAATGCGCTCGATGGCGCGCTGGGAACGTTCATTGAGCAAGTCCGCCTTAAATTGGACGCGAATGGCGTGAAACGTTTCAAAAGCATGGTTCAGCAGCAGGTACTTGCATTCGGTGTTGACCGCCGTGCGCTGAAATTCCAGTCCGTACCATGTGCCGCCGATTTCAAGACCGCGGTCCTTCGGCGTCATGTTCATGTAGCGGGTCGCGCCTGCAACCCTTCCGCTGGCAAGGTGAATGACCGCAAATGGAAGGTCCGTCCCCTGCTTTGCGCGCCTCAACATTTCCCGCACCCATCCCCTCATGTCCTCTTCCGTTTTGATGTCGCCGTAGACCATGAAACGCCAAAAGTCGCGCCCCGCGCCGATTTCAGTCAAGCCCAAAACGTGCGCTTCGCTCAACGGCTCCAAGCGGACATGGCCGCCGGTCAAAGTAATTGGGACAGTCCAATCGGTCATTTGCCGCTCCCAAAAATCTCGTTTATCTTTTCAAACCGAAAATCGAAGATGCGTTTCAGTTTGGCGCGAATCCAAAGCGCGTTGACGGCGTCTCCCACAACGCCAAACGGCGGGGCGTAAGTCACATGGTCGGTCATTTTTACGCCGCCGGCGGTTTCTTCAAAACGGTGTTCGTGATACCAAAAACGATAGGGTCCCACACGCTGCTCGTCCACAAAATAGCGCGGGACGCAGACATGGGAAATTTCAGTCAACCATAGCGATTTAAGTCCGCGAATGAATTCGACGCGGTATTCAATGATTTGCCCTTGGCGCATCTTTTCGCCGCCGCCCGCAACAATTTCAAAGTTCATGTCTGGCGGGGTGATGACGTTCAGGTTCTTCGGGTCTGAAAAATACTCCCATACCGCCTCGATGGACGCGGGGATAATTTGTTCTTTATGCAGGTAATGAATCATAAGCAAGTCGCCATGAAATTATTTGTCGGAAGTTCCTCGCAGCGAAATATCATCCGTTCAACCATTCCTCTTCGCGCTTATCCTGCGTGGGAAGGTAGGGCATCTTCTCGCCTGCGATTCCCAAAAACTCGGAAAGCGCGGCGCGCATGGCGGCGCGGTCGTCCCACAGGTACTCGGTTTTTCCGAAACACATGGATTGCTCGTGACCTTTCCCGCACGAAAGAACAATGTCGCCTTCCCGCGCCAGTCGAAGCGCAAAACGGATTGCTTCGCCCCGGTCTGGGACTCGCCAAAAGGTCTTTCCCTCCACCCCGCCTTTTGACCTGGCTCCCGCCGCCATTTCTTCGAGGATTCCATCCAGCGACTCGGTGCGCGGGTCTTCGGCGGTCAACACGGAGAGGTCAGCCAATTCAGCGGAAATTTCAGCCATCATGCGGCGCTTTTCTTTGTCGCGCAAGCCCGCCGAACCAAATACGGCAATCACCCGCCCCCTGGTCATCTTTCTGGCGGCTTCCAATGTCACCTTCAAGGCGTTGGGCGTATGGGCAAAGTCCACAATGGCGGTGAAATTTTGACCGAGGTCAATCGCCTGCATCCTGCCTGGAATACCGTCAAGGGCGGCAATTCCACGCGCGGCGTCGTCGGGGTTAACGCCCAAGCCATAGACGGAGGCGGTCAGGGCGGCAAGGCAGTTGGAGACGTTGTATTCGCCAACCAGACGACTTGATATGACTACGCGAAAATTTTTAGAAGCCGCTGTAAACCCAAGCCCCGACGAGCTGTAGCGGACATTCTCCGCCCTGACATCCGCCTCCCCTCCCAAGCCGTAACTTAACTTTGGAGTTTTGACAAAACCGTCGAGAAACTCAAACGAGCGGTCGTCGCGGTTGAGAACCGCCAAACGCGGATTCCCCATCGGTTTTGGACGTGTGACTTCTAAACTGGAAAACAGGCGAGCTTTCGCGGCGCGATAG
Organism: Chloroflexota bacterium; assembly: GCA_020217065.1. Classification (GTDB taxonomy): domain Bacteria; phylum Chloroflexota; class Anaerolineae; order Anaerolineales; family Villigracilaceae; genus Villigracilis. The sequence goes on from JAIWOB010000153.1 coordinate 7,144, forward strand.
TTCTCATAGTTGCCATGCTCATCCATGTGTTCGTGCGTGATGTTTGTGACCACCGCCACGTCGAACTCACAGGCGTCTACTCGATGCTGGGACCAGCCGTGGGACGTGGTCTCCAGCACAACGTGAGTCAAGCCCGCCTCCACCATCTTCGCCAGATAGCGCTGAACGTCGTGGGCGTCAGGCGTGGTGACGTGAAAGCCCGTGTCCAGCGCTTCGCCGCCGATTAGGGCGTTAACGGTTGAAATCATCCCCGCGCGAACGCCGGCGCTGATAAGGATGTTGTAAATCAGATTGCTGGTGGTGGTCTTACCGTCCGTGCCGGTCACGCCGACGACCGTCAATTTACGAGCGGGAAAGCCATAAAAAGCCGCCGCCAGCCAGGTGAGGGCTTGGCGGGGGTTTTCCACACCGACATATGTCGGGCTAAAAGCCCGTCCTGCCTCACCGATTACAGCGACAGCGCCGTTTTCGAGCGCTTTCGGGATATAGGAATGTCCGTCCGCGGAGCCGCCGCGCATGGCGACAAACAAATCGCCCGGTTTGACCGCGCGGCTGTCAATGGCAATGCCTGTAATTTCGACATCGGGGATGTTTTGCGGGAAGGAAAAGGGAAAGTCAATGAAGAGGTTTTTGAGCCGCATGAGTCTCCATGACGCCCCGACGGAGGATTACCGTCGTCAGAGCGAGACGTTAAATAAAAAAGGGTCTTGGCAATTTTACCAAAACCCTTTTGAAAGCGAATTGCCCGTTTACTTCATTGCCTGGCGCAGACCTTCGAGTCTGCCAGCCACAGAGCCGTCAAGGACCTTGTCGCCGACTTTGATGACCAACCCGCCGAGGATGGAGGGGTCAACCTTGAAGGAGACTTCCTTCGCCGAGACGCTCTGTTTGACGGCGTTTTGCTCGTCGCTGGTGAGCGGCAGGGCGCTGATGACTTCGGCGGAATCGCCCGTAAGGGCTTCCGCAACGACCACCTTGCCGCCTTTCACGCCGGAGAAGAATTCGTCAATCAGGGCGCGTTGTTTCTTTTCGTCGAGCACTTCGCCGACCAGTTTGTTGGCGGCGGCGATGGCAAGGGCGGCAACCTGTCCGCGCAAATCGCCCAAAATACGGTTGCGCTCCAGTTCGGCTTCCGCCATGACCGCTTCGCGCGCCTTGGCGGCTTCGGCTTCGGCGGCGGCTTTGACTTCTTTGCCGGCGGAGGCGGCGCGTTCCGTGGCTTCGCGAATCACCTTGCCCGCTTCCGCCTGGGCTTCAGCAAGAATCCTGGCGGCTTCGGCTTCAGCGTTCGCGCGGGCTTCGGCGGCGATGCGGGCGTCTTCCAAACCTTGCGCGATTTTTTGTTTGCGAGATTCCATCATGTCCAGCATGGGCTTGTAGACCCAGGCGTTCAGCGTGAGAAAAACAATCGCGAAAGCGATAATCTGGACGATGAGGAGACCTAAGTTAATCCCAAGAGCTTCCATGTTTCACAGCTCCTTATAACTACACAACTTTGAAGAGCATGAGGAACGCGATAACCAGACAATAGATGGCGATGGCTTCGGAGAACGCGATGCCCAGAATCATATTCGTCAGCAGGTTGCCATAGGTGTCGGGGTTGCGCGCCATGCCTGTCAACGCGCCCTGTACGCTCAAACCAATCCCCACGCCCGCGCCCGCTGCGCCAATCATCGCCAGTCCCGCGCCCACATAGCGCATCGCATCCAAAATACTTCCTTCCATGTAAAGCCTCCTTAGGGTTTTTCCTAGTTAATGATTAGAATATTTTCTCTCAACGGGCTGGGGACGTCCCGCCCAAAATTGACAATTAATGCTCGGCGTGTTCCTCGCCGTGACCTTGAGTCGCCTGCGCCATGAAGACCATCGTCAACATGCCGAAGACAAACGCCTGAATAACGCCGACGAATAGTTCGAACATCATAACCATCGCGGGCAGAATGGAGAAACGCCCCAAAAGCCCGGCGACAATGGCGACCAACACAATGCCCGCAAACATATTTCCGAAAAGACGGAAGGCAAAGGAGAGGATTTTGGAGACCTCGGAAATCAATTCCAGCAAGCCGACCAAAAAGTCCATCGCGCCGAAGAATGGGACTTTGAACATGCGGCGGGTGTTGAAAAACTTGCTCAGGTAGCCGATTCCCTGCGCGCGGAAGCCAACGACTTGAATCATCACGACAGCGATGACCGCCAGCGCGGCGGTGAAGTTCAAATCTACGGAAATGCCGCGCAGGAAGGGATATAGGACGTAGTGCCCTTCTTCAGCGGTCAACATGCCCCATCCGCCGCCCAGAGCCGCCACCGCATGCCCGCCTTCGCCGTGGGCTTCCTTAATCAAGCCAATCGATTCAAAACCGGGAATCAACTTGAGCAAGTTGGCGAAGAGAACATATATCATAATGGTCGCAAACCAGGGAAAAATCATCCTGGCGTATTTGCCCGCAGAGCCCTCGGTCAAGTTATAAAGCATTTCAAGGACGGCTTCCATCAAATTGCCGATACCGCGCGGCACGAGGTCGGTCTTCGCGCTTCGCTTCAACGAACGGTTGGTAAAGTAGGCAATCGCCGCCAGCAAAACAATCGTGATTGCCAGCGTGGGAAGCGTGTTCACCAAATAGAAATCGCCAATCACGGGCAGGGTAAACAGGGGGGTGTAACTTAATTTCTCAGGCGCAACCACAATTTCAGGCTGAATGGGGACAAAAATTCCGCCCAAGATAAACCCCGCAATCATCAGCGCCAAAACGACCCAGCGGCGCCAGGGTCTTCGCTTTTCTTGTTCCAAAGTCCGCCTCCTATATCAGAGTATCTTTCTCTTCGGCTGCGTATTTTTTCTTCCACTGCGCCAGCGCCT
>JAIWOB010000154.1 GCA_020217065.1 Chloroflexota bacterium
TGCGCGAGGCGTACAGCATGAGAAGCACCGAGAGAGGGATTCCTGCAAACAACAACGCCAGGGTAAAGACTGGCTTCGTGTCAAATGTTTTGTCGAGCCAAAGCCCGCCCAACACAGACGCCATAACGACCGCGAGGGTCAAACAACCAACCTGCCCAATGACCACAATGAGCAGGTTGCTTATCATACCATTCCGACGGTCTTTGTCCGACTGCTTCATGCGGCGCGATTATAACTAGAGGTCAAAGGGATGTCAAACAAAAAAGACAATGGACTGTAGACTTCGGAAAAACCGCCGTCCTTGTCCATTGTCCACGGTGGTTAGAACAAATTCAGCGCCGCCGCGTCAGACCAGCCAAACCAGGGGGCGAAGACAGTGCCGACAAGGATTACGCCAAGCGTCAACGCCGCCAGCGCAATCGCATAGGGGCGCGTTAGCGGGACGGGGCGCGCTTCCTCGTCTTCCTGCGGCATCCGGTACAGGTAAACGTACTTCATCGCATTAAGATAATAGTACACGCCCACGATGGAATTAAGGATGCCGACCACGACGAGCCAAATATAGTTGGCTTGTACGCCGGCGGCAAAAACAAAGACTTTCGCCACGAAACCGCCGAAGGGGGGCATCCCTGCCAGCGAAAGAAAAGCCGTCAGCATCATCAAAGCCAGCCAGGGGTTGCGGCGGCTCATTCCTGCATAATCTTGAAGGGTTTCAAGCCCTGTGACGCGGCTGAACGCCATCACGACGCCAAAAGCGAGCAGATTGGTGAGGATGTACGCCGCGAGATAAAAGACCACGCTTGCCGCGCCCAACTGGGTAAACGCCACTAACCCAATCATGGCGTAGCCGGCGTGGGCGATGGACGAGTACGCAAGCAGGCGCTTGACGTTGGTTTGCGAGATGGCGAGCAGGTTGCCAACCGTCATGGTGATGGCGGAGAGGGCGGCAAGAATCAAAGTCCACGAAGGGGCAAAGCCGGGGAAGGCGACGAAGAACAGGCGGACAAGCACGGCGAAGCCGGCGGCTTTGGAGGCGGTCGAGAGAAAGCCCGCCACAGGAGTCGGGGAGCCTTCGTACACGTCAGGCGCCCAGAAATGGAAAGGCACAAGAGAGACCTTAAAGCCAAGCCCGACCAAAACCAGAGCCGTTACGGCAAAAGAAATAGGCAGGGACAAATTGCCGGCGGCGAGCGTCTCTGCCAGTTTGTAAAGGTCGGTCGTCCCCGTAAAGCCAAAGACCAGGCTGAAGCCGTAAAGCATGACGGTCGAAGCCAACGCGCCGAAGAGCAGATATTTAAAGCCCGCTTCGGTGGAGCGGTCTTCGGCGAGAATGAAACCGGCGAGGATGTAGAGGGGGATGGAGGCGGTTTCAATCGCCAGGTAGAGCATCACTAGGTCGGCGGCGACCGCCATCAAGTTCATACCGAGAACCGAAGCCAGCAGCATGACATAGGCTTCGCCGCGCCTTCCCGCCTTTTCGTGGTCCATCAAAAGCAGGGCGGTTACGGCGGCGGCGAACATGAAGAGCATCTTGAAGAAGAAACCAAGCCAGTCAAAACGAATCATGCCGCCGAAAACGGCGGTGGGCTCGCCGGGCTGCCCGAAAAGCAGGCTGATAATCATCGCGATAAAGAGACCGCCGGCGGTCAACCAGCCCGCGTTGCGGCGCTGGTCTTCCTTCCAGAAAGGCTCGACGACGAACAAAATCAGCGCGAGGACGAGTATCAAAATTTCAGGGAGGATGGAAGCAAATATGAGCGGAGTAAACATTTACGCACCTCCCAAAAGGCGAAGGATATTTTGAACGCCCGTCTCAATCATGGGAACCATCACGGCGGGGAATAACCCTATTCCAATCATGAAGAGACAGAGCGTGACGATGGCGACTTTATCCAGCGCGGTGACGTCGGTGATGTGGTGTTCTTTGAGCGCCTCAGGCATGGGCATGAAAAAGACCTGGCGGATGTTACGCATGATGTACGCCGCCGTGATAATGATGGAAACGCTGGCGATGACCGCCACCAGCCACTGACTGCCCCATACGCCCATGAAGATGGGGAATTCAGCGACAAATCCAGAGAAGCCGGGCATCCCCATCGAGACCAGACCGCCAACGATAAAGCCAATGGCGGCGAAAGGCATGACCTTGACCATGCCGCCCAGTTCAGGAATCTGACGGGTGTGCGAACGGTCGTAAATCATGCCGGTGATGGCAAAGAAGAGAGCCGTCATCACGCCGTGAGAGAACATCTGGATTCCTGCCCCCAGCAGACCGTTGTAATTGAGCGTAGAAATGCCGAGCATCACCAGTCCCATGTGAGAGACGGAGGAAAAACCAATCATGTATTTCAAGTCAGGCTGAACAAAGGCGATGTAAGCGCCGTAAACAACGGCGACGGCGGCAAAGGTCATTATCAGCCAAGACCATTGCTTCGCGCCTTCAGGTAGAAGCATGACGCCCACGCGCAGAGCGGCAAACGCGCCGAGTTTCATCAACACGCCTGCATGGAACATGGAGACGGCGGTCGGCGCGGCAACGTGACCGTCCGGCGACCAGTTATGGAAGGGCCAGATACCGCCCAGCACCGCAAAGCCGAGGAAAACAGGCAAGAACCAAATGTACTGGAAGACGGGCGAAAAGCCCGCGTTTTCCATCAACAACATGTCGAAGGAGAGAACGCCCGTGTTTTGATACTGAGTCCAGTACATGGCGAGGGCGCCGACGAGGGCGACTACAGAACCGACGAACAGGTAGAGAGTCAGTTTCATCGCGGCGTATTCGCGGGTTTTGACCCAGCCCCAGATGGCGATGAGCAGATACATCGGGAACACGGCGATTTCATAGAAGAAGAACAGCATGAACAGGTCGAGCGAGACGAAGACGCCAAACACGCCGCCCGCCAGCAAAAAGAGGAAAGCGAAAAACTCGCGCGGTCTATCTTGAATGCCAGCCGAGAGGTGAATTTTCTCGTCGTAATCGCCCCAGGAGATAAGCACGCCCGTAAACATGACGATGCCCGTCAACAGGACGAGCGGGGCGCTCATGCCGTCCACGCCGAACTTGAGGCTGATTCCCAAAGCTGGCAGCCAGTCGTAAGTCTCGATAAACTGATAACCCGTCAGGTGATTGAGCAGGTAGGTCAGGTACATCCAGCCCGAAAGCAGCAAGTCAATCGTCGCGGCAGCCAGTGCCACGCCGCGGACTTCCGTCTTGCGGTTGGCGGGAATCAACAGCATGACGACCGCCGCAAGGAAGGGAAGGAAAGTGATAAAGCTTAGGATGGGAAAATTCATCATCCACCTCTTAGAACAGAGCCACAACGGCTTTGTTGATAACTTCCAAAATCCACGCGGGCCAGACGCCAATGACGAGGATGAGCGCCATCAGCGGGAGCGCGACAAGAATTTCGCGCGCGTTGATTTCGGTCAGTTTGTGTTCGCCATGCGCCCAGTGTTCGTTCATGGGACCATGCAAAACCTTCATGATTCCCTTCAGGATATAGGCGCCGGTAAAAAGCAGACCCAGCATGGAAATGGCGGTGTAGACCGTCAACACAGGATACGCGCCCCGCACAATCATGAACTCGGAGACAAAGCCGTTGAGTCCAGGCAGTCCGAGGGACGCCATACTCATAAAGATGAGAATGCCGCCGTAGACGGGAACCAGCGGAAAGAGTCCGCCGAAGTCATCAAGGTTGCGGGTGTGGGCGCGCTCATAAATCACGCCGACGAGGAAGAACATGCCCGCCGCCGACAAGCCGTGATTGAACATCTGCAAGACCGCGCCGTTCATGGCGATGTGCGCGTCCGCCGTGCCAGCCGCCAGCCCCGCCGCGGCGATGCCGAGGACGACAAATCCCATGTGGTTGACGGAGGAATAAGCGACAAGGCGTTTGAAGTCGGTTTGTCCGAACGAACCGAACGCGCCAAAGACGATTGCCGCCGCCGCAAGGAAAGCCAGCGCGCCGGCGAAGTACTTCGCTTCATTCGGATAGAACGGCAGCACAAGACGGATGAAGCCGTATGCGCCAAGTTTGAGCAACACGCCCGCCAGAATCATCGAACCGGCGGTTGGGGCTTCGGTATGCGCGTCAGGCAGCCAGGTGTGGAAGGGCCAAACGGGAACTTTCACCGCGAAGGCGATGGCGAACGCCCAGAAGGCAATCGCCTTGACCGTACTGACAGACATACCCAGGAGCGTGCCAGAGTCCAGCGCATTCCAGCGTTGGTAGAGTTCCAGCAGGTCGTACGTCCCAAAAAGGACGCCGAGCATTTGCACCGCCAACAGCAAGCCGAGCGAACCGCCCATGGTGTAAATCATGAACTTGAGCGAGGCGTAGTTGCGGTTGGCGCTCCCCCACTGGTTGATGAGGAAGTACATCGGGACGAGACCGATTTCCCAGAAGACGAAGAAAATCAACAGGTCAAGCGCCATGAAAACGCCGAGCATGCCCGTTTCAAGGAAAAGGAAGAGCATCATGTACGGCTTGACGCGGTCTGTTACGCTGAAGGAAGCCAGAATGGCGAGCGGCGTAAGCAGGGTGGTCAGCAAAACCATGGAAAGGGAAATACCGTCTACGCCGAGGTGCAGGGAGGAATGCAGGGCTTCATACCAGGGATAAACTTCCTCGAACTGAAAACCAGCCGCATTGGGGTCGAAACCAGCCCAAAGGACGAGGGTCAGGACGAAGGGAATCAGGCTGGCGGAGAAAGCGAACCAGCGCAGAAGTTTCGTCTCGCCGCTTGGCAGGAAAAGCATGATTAATGCCGCAACGGTCGGCAGGAACAAAATCAGGCTCAGGAGATGAGTATTGAGATAATCCATCGCGCGCTCCTATGCCAAAAGTAGGAAGTAAACCAATCCGCCAACCAGCAGGAGGATGGATAAGGAAAGAATCAGATACTGTTGAATGCGTCCCGTCTGAATAGGGCGAAGGTTCTCGCCAGCCCAGTAAGTGACGTTTGCGGAGCCGTCTCCAATGGTCTGGTTGATAATCAACAGGTCAATCCAGCGTCGAATGAACGAGCCGACGGCGTCGGTGACGGGACCAAAAACATGCAGGATGCCGTCAATCAAACCTTTGTCCATCCATTTGGAAACGAAGACTTCGGAGAACCAGACGGCGGGTTTGATGAAGAGGAAGTCGTAGGCTTCGTCAAAGTACCACTTGTTCTTGAGGACGGGGATTTGGAGTTTGTCCTGCTCGACGGAAGTCACGTTGCGATAGACAAGCCAGCCGAAGAACAAGCCGCCCAGCGCCACGCCCAAAGAGGTCAAGAGCGGGACGGCGCTGAATTCCAGGGCTTCGGGATGTTCCGCCAGCGTGCCGCCGACAAATTCATGGAACCAGTTGGGGACGAGCCCGCCGAGGATGGGGAAATGCTCCGGGATGCCAACCCAGCCATAGGTCACGGCGAAGAAGGAGAGGACAACCAGCGGAGCCGTCATCGTCCAGGGGGTCTCGTGCGCGTGTTTGGCTTCTTCAGTGCGGGGTTCGCCGAGGAAGGTCAGGGTAATCTGGCGCATGGTGTAGAAGGCGGTCAGGAAGGCGGCGACGGCGAGGGTGAGGAAGACCGCCATGTGACCATGCCCCCAGGCGTCAGCGAGGATTTCGTCCTTCGACCAGAAACCAGCCGTCAGGACGGGGAAGCCCGCAAGGGCAAATCCGCCGATGAGGAAGGTCCAAAAGGTGATGGGCATTTTCTTGCGAAGTCCGCCCATGTTGAACATATCCTGCGGGTCTACGTGATGGTTGCCCGTGTGCAAAACGCCATGCTCCATGCCGTGAATAACCGAGCCGGAGCCGAGGAAGAGCAGGGCTTTGAAGAAAGCGTGGGTAATCAGGTGGAAAACGGCGGCGACGTATGCGCCGATGCCGAGGGCGGCAATCATGAAGCCGAGTTGCGAGATGGTGGAGTACGCCAGCACGCGCTTGATGTCGTTTTGGGCGACGGCGATGGTGGCGGCGAAAATCGCGGTGAACGCGCCGATGAATGCCACCACGCTCATGGCGGTAGTCAGTTCATGACCGTTGAAGTCGGCGGTCAGCAGCGGGAACATGCGGATGACGGCATAGACGCCAGCCGAAACCATGGTCGCCGCATGAATCATCGCGGAAACGGGGGTGGGACCTTCCATCGCGTCGGGCAGCCAAACGTGCAGGGGCCACTGCGCCGATTTTCCGATGGTGCCGATAAAAAGCAGAATGGAAATCAAGCCAGCGGCAGAGAGACCGAAGACGCCCGCCGGGACTGCGCCGAGAACATGCAAGGTTTCCTCAGTGAAGATTCCGCGGAAGGTGAGCGTGCCAGTCGCGCTGTAGAGGAAGGCAATGCCAAGGAGCATGAACACGTCGCCGATGCGGGTGGTCATGAAGGCTTTGATTGCCGCGTTGCGCGCGGAGGGCTTGGCGTACCAGAAGCCAATCAGCAGGTACGAGCACAAGCCCATGATTTCCCAGCCGACGAAGAGGGTCAGAAGGTTATCGGAAACGACCAGCGTATACATGCCGAAGGCGAACAAACCGATAAAGGCGAAAAAGCGCGAGTACATCGGCTCGACCGAAAGGACGGTATGTTTGTGACCGTGTTCGTCGGCGACCGTCGCGCCATGCGGCGGCAGGCCGGGACGGTCATGGTCGCCGGCAGGCTGACCGTAGTTGTGATAGCCGACGCTGTAAAGGAAAATCATCAGCACAGTCCAGGCGACGAAGAACAGCACGGCGGCGGAAGTTGGGTCAATCAGCACGCCAATTTTCAGCCAGGTCTCGCCCGTCGGCAGCCAGTTGATGGAAGAAGCAAAGGGGTGTGCGCCAAGATGTTCCACGCCAAGCGCGCGAACAAACACAACCATGCTTCCCAGCCAGGAGAGGAAAGCCGCGCCCACCGCAACGCTGTGGCTCAACGCCTTGTTTTTATTCGTAAACAACACAATTAGAAAAAACGCAAGCAGCGGCGGCAATGGGATTAACCAAATCAATGTTTCTGTTGTCATGAAGCCTCCGAGAAAGCGGGCGATTAGGAAATGGGCGGTTGGGAATTAGAAACGCAATTCCCAACGACCCGATACCACCTAATTCCTTTTTTCTACCATTTCAACAAATCAAGTTCTTCCGCCGCCACCGTATTGCGACGGCGATAGACGGAGATAACCAAAGCCAGACCGACAGCCACCTCGGCGGCGGCGACGGCGAAGACAATAATAGCGAATACCTGACCCGCCATCTGCGCCACGTCGCCGTAACGCCAGAAAGCCACCAGGTTGACGTTCACCGCGTTGAGCATCAGTTCGACGCTAAGCAAAATCGCAACCGCGTTCCTGCGCGCCAGCACGCCGAACAGGCCGACGCTGAACAGTCCAGCCGCGAGGATGAGATACCACGAAAGAGGAATCATCTTTGCGCCTCCTATTTTTTGTTGAACGCAAGATAGACCGCGCCCACCAGCGCCGCAACCAGAAGGACAGACGCGACTTCAAACGGAAGGACGTAGCCCGTGGGCGAGACCAGCGCCAACCCCAGCTCGTTGACCGCGTCAAAGCCCGACGGGAAAGCGGACGCTGTCTTCGAGAAGCCGCTCCACCCCTGAAGCAGGGAGAAGAGTCCCGCAAAGGTCAACGCAGCCAGGAGCGCGCCCAGCCACCAGTTCTTGTTGACGGCTGGACCCGTATCCTTCGAAGTCTGACGGCGGGTAAGCATCACCGCAAAGATAAAGAGAATGGCAATTGCGCCGATGTAAACCACCACCTGCACCACCGCCAAAAACCCCGCGTTGAGCAGGGTATAGACCACCGCCACACCGAAGAGCGTCGCCACCAGCCACAACGCCGCATGGACCAGGTCGCGGGCGGTCACCACCATCAAGGCGGAAAGCAATGTGACTGCCCCAACAATAAGGAAAATGATTTGTTCTGTTGTCATAGAAAGTCCTTTGGTGAGTAGTAATTAGTAAATTACCAATCACGAATTCCCATTTGCCTAATGATGCGCCGCCTCGACAACCTTCACGCCCTCGACCCGCTCGCGCTCCCTGCGCCCAGCCGCGCGGACGATTTCGAGCGCCGCCCAGGCGACCACGATATTCGAGAGGAACATGCCCGCAACGTACAACCAGGCGGGCGCGCCTTGCATGAGGGCGTTCATCAACGCCGTCACAATGACAAGGGCAAAAGCAAGCGGCGTGAGGAATTTCCAATTAAAGGCGAGCATGTGGTCAATGCGGATGCGCATCATGGTGTACTTGACCCACATGATAATCCAGTAGCCAATCATCGCCTTGACCAGCAGGATGAGGATGGCGAAGATAAAGCTGACATTCTCCAACCCAAAGAAGCGATAACCGCCGAAGAATAAAATGCCCCAGAAACCGCCGAAGGTAAAAGCGTGCAGAAGCTCGCCGGCGTAAAACATACCGAATTTCATGCCCGAATATTCGATGTTGAAGCCGGAAACCAGTTCCGATTCGCCTTCCGAAAGGTCGAAGGGAGCGCGCCCCAACTCGGCGATTGCCGCAATCATGAAAATGACCGCCGCCAGCGGCGAAAGCCAGACATACCAGATGTCCTGGCTTTGGATGATGGCGTTGACGCCCATCGAGCCTGCAAAGATGGTCGGGATGAGCATTACCGCCAGCATCGGCACTTCAAAGGAAATCATCACCGCCACCTGACGGAACGCGCCGATGACCGAAAACTTGTTGTTTGAAGACCAGCCGCCCATGATGATGGAGAGCGTTCCAATCGAACCGGCGGCGATGATGAAGAGCAAGCCCGTGTTCAAGTCCACGCCCGTCATGACAGGCGCAAGCGGCACCACCGCCCATAGAATCAGCACCGACATCATCGAAAGCATCGGCGCAAGGTTGTAAACGACTTTATCCGCGCCGTCGGGCGTAGTGTCTTCCTTAATCAGCAGTTTGATGATGTCCGCAAAAGGTTGTATCAAACCAAAAGGTCCCAAGCGGTTCGGACCGATACGGTCTTGGAAACGCGCCACCACTTTGCGCTCAATCCATACAAGCAAAATGTCAATTACCATGAGAATCATGATAAGGACAAAAACGCCGAGGAACACCACCAGCACATGAGCGGCAACCTCGTTCATGCCCCAGCCGACGAAAACGCCCGTCAGCCAGTCGGCGGCAGCCTTGAGAGGGTCATTCCAAAAACTCATAAAACACTCCTGTCTGCGAATCGGGTTTTGAAGCGACTTGCAATTTACACAAAGAAAAGGCTGAACGGATGCCTCCTTTCAGCCTTTTACCCTTTTACGCTTACGCTACACCCACTCTAACATTCCTTTGCGCCAGGCGTAAACCAACCCGGCGACGAGAATCAAGATAAAGATAACGCCCTCGACCACGGCAAACAGTCCCAACTGTCCCAAACGAACCGCCCAGGGAAAAAGGAAAACCGTTTCAACGTCGAAGACAAGAAAAACCAGCGCAAATATATAATACTGCGCTTTGAACTGCACCCAGCCTTCGCCCACAGGCTCAATGCCGCATTCATACGTCGAGCGTTTGACCGGGTTGGACTTTTTGGGACCCAAAATCAGGGCGACGCCGATAGCCCCCACCGGGATAATCAAGCCAACAATAAAGAACAAACCTACATATATCCACTCGTTCATCTACACGCTCCGCAGTGAAATGGCTAATATGCCGCGGGAACGCGCCCCACGGCACAAGCGGGAAGATTGTACCATAGACAACAAACAGCCCTTCATGACCGCTTGTCCATTTTTTGGGTGATTTTTGTCATATATTCAATCAGGCGCTCTTATTTTCCTTATTCGATTTTCTTTTGAATAAGAATTTGAGAATATCCTCCAGAAAGGGAAACCCCAACACCCCGCCGACAAAAGAGCCGACGACTCCAGTCATCCGCGCCACATTGGCGGAAAACCCCAAAAAATCCACCGCTTTGATTTCGATAATTTGGGCGGAAACGGGAATGCGGCTGCGTTCCCCCGTTTGTTTGTCCGTAAAATTAAGGTGCAGC
>JAIWOB010000155.1 GCA_020217065.1 Chloroflexota bacterium
TATTGCTACAAAAAGCGCCTCGTTCGACTTGCATGTATTAGGCACGCCGCCAGCGTTCATCCTGAGCCAGGATCAAACTCTCCGCAAAAAATTTCACTCTTTCGAGTGCAGTTTACTTTACGGAATGACTGGTTCGAAAAAATTGTTGTTTCCTGTCGCTATTCAGTTGTTAAGGTGCCTGCCAATCGAGCGGAAGGTATTTTATCCACTCCATAACTGCCCGTCAAGCTTTTACAGACTAAAACGCCGATGCTTTTCCTTCTGCATCGGTTCATCACGCGGTTGACTTGCTGCTTTGAGGCGTTGATGTGGGGCGGTTACTCAGTTGTAAATGATTTGTCGGGGTGACGAAATCTTTCTTGTTTCTACTGGCGAGAGGCAATTATATGCGCTTCTTCTTTGATGTCAAGGTCTGCAAGGCGTTTTAACCTTAAAAAATCGTCCCAACGATTTCTCAACTTCTGAAGCGCGAAACCATCCAACAAAGCGGTCGCCGGCGGTAAGACTCTAGCGCAATCGGCGCAAAACATATTGGCAGTATGTATTTCGAAAACTCAAGTAGAATCTGGACGCTTGCCGGCGTCTTTATTTAGAGGAGCACATATGTTAAAAAAATTACGCGAACCCGTCAATAGCCTGACCCATTGGGGCGGCGCAATCCTGGCGCTGATTGGGCTGGTTGCCCTGCTTGTTGTCGGCTGGGATACGCCCGCCAAAATCATCTCGCTAGCAGTCTACGGCGGGAGTCTCATCTTCCTGTTCTCGGCAAGCGCGACGTATCACATGGTGCGCGTCAAGGATAAGGCGCTGGAAATTTTCCGCAAGATAGACCATTCCGCCATTTTCGCGCTGATTGCTGGGACGTACACCCCGTTTTGCGTCAACGCTTTCACAGGCTTCTGGAAATGGGGCATGTTGAGCATTATCTGGTCGTTGGCGGCGATTGGCATCGTGGTGAAAATTTTCTATATCCGCGCGCCGCGCTGGCTAAACGCGGGGATTTATCTCGTTATGGGCTGGCTTTGCGTCGCCGCCAGCGGACAACTTCTCGCCACACTCCCCGTCTGGGTATTGACCTTCCTTATCATCGGCGGCGTAACCTACACTCTAGGCGCAATAGTCTACATGACCAAAATCTTCAACTTCAAGCCTGGCGTGTTCGGCTTCCATGAGGTTTGGCACATCTTCGTGCTGCTTGCAGCGGCGTTCCACTACATTGCAGTGATGGGCGTGGCGTTGTAGCCCGAGCGGATTTCATAAAACAAAGCAGGGATTGTCGTTTTTGACAGTCTCTGCTTTTGTTTTCTCGTCAAAAGCCTAATCGCAGAGACGCCGAGGCGGGAGCTGTTTTTTCTCGGCGTTTCTGCGTCTTCGCATTTTGGGAGATTTGTCAACTCATTTCCTGCCTGCCAGACAGCGCTCTCAGCAAGGTGTTTTGGTCGGCGTATTCGAGGTCGCCGCCGACGGGGAGTCCGCGCGCGAGTCGGGTAACGTGGACATCGAACTGTTTCAACTGTCGCTGCAAATATTGGGCGGTGGCGTCGCCTTCCATGCTGGGGTTAGTGGCTAGGATGACTTCCTTCACCCCCCCACTGGCGACGCGGAAGATAAGCTGCTTAATTTTCAAGTCGTCGGGACCAACGCCTTCGATAGGGGATAACACTCCCTGTAAGACGTGATACTTGCCGTGGAATCCGCCCGTTCGTTCGAGCGCCAGCACGTCCAGCGCTTCTTCAACGACGCAAATCAGCGAGCCGTCGCGCTTGGGAGATTCGCAAATCTCGCAACGCTCGCGTCCGGCGTCGGTGATATTGAAACACTCCACGCAGAAGGCGGTGTTCGCTTTGAGATTCGCCAGCGCGACAGACAAATCCTGCGAGACTTCATCAGGCGCGCGCAGCAAGTAAAACGCCAGCCGTGACGCGGACTTTGGACCGATACCCGGGAGGCGTTCAAGGGCGGTAACAAGGGATTGAATGGAGTCGGGTAATAACATAAGCGTCCAAAGTCAAAGGCGAAAGTCGAACGCCCCACGACGTTTGTCTAGAACGGTAATCCCCCTGCCAGCGGGCCCATCAGTTTTTGCTGGAGTTCGCGGGACTGGTCGAGCGCCATATTGACGGCGGACAGGACCATGTCTTGCAGCATTTCCACGTCCGCGTCTTTGAGGAATTCAGGCGAGATTTCGACGGATTTGCACTTCTGGTCGCCGGTCATGACGACCTTGATTGCGCCGCCGCCAACCGTCGCGCTGACGGTTTCCTCGGCAAGTTTCGTCTGCGCTTCTTCCATTTGTTTTTGCAGTTTTTGTAGTTGCTGCATCATTCCGCTCGGCCCGCTCATGGCGGGTCCGCGATTAAAGCCTTTTGCCATAAGTATCTCCTAAATCCTAATATCGAAGCCGAACTTCTTCGTCAGTTAATTTATCATCCTCCGCAAAGCCACGCTTCGGCAAGTCGCCTTTCTTTTCCGCGCAAATTTTGAGACGACTTCTAACGCCCTCTTGAAGGCATCGCATGAAACAGCCTCATTTTTTGGAAGTAGGTCAAGTTAAGGCGCGCTGCTTTGTCAAGGCTTCGACGGGCTCAATCTGACAGGTTGACGTAGAGTGTACCACAGGCATACGGCGCGCGCTGTCTAGAATCGCCAGAAGCCAATAGAATTTATAAGAGTTGGCGACTTCATCGAATCTGGCGGCGAGGGCGGGATGGGGAGCGAGGGGGAAGGCGAAACTATCGAATTGCTTTGTAGAGAGGTCGCAGACGTTTTGAAGGAGAGGCGATTTTTTAACGCCACCGGCGCATCCGTAGCGCAAATCTCCAGAACGGTTTCCAGCCGCGAAGTGAACGGGCGGGCGTTGTTGGTTAGTTGTAATTTGGAAACGCCGCGCTATGCCGGCGTTTTCGCAAAATTCGTGCGATAATAAATAAAAACCCCCGCCCATGCCCGAACTTTCCCTGACCCCCGCCTCCATCAGTTACCTGACCCAATTAATCCTTTCCGGGTTGATTTCGGGGTATCTTGTTTCGCGTCTGCGAAAGCCGGAAGGAAGCGACGCGCAATCCCGTTTGCTGGCTTGGGCGCTGACACTGGTCACCGTTTTCATCAGTCTGCTTTTCCTTGACCTTTCCCTGCTGCCTACTCCCCGCCTGTATGCGGTGTACCTGGAAAACACGGCGCTGGCGCTGGCGCTCACCCTGCTGATTCAATTTGCTTATCACTTCCCGTCCCTCTATCCGTGCCGGAAGTGGGAAGCGCGGCTGGCGCTGGCTGCCAGCCTGGGATATACGCTCTACGAAGCGGGCTTTGCCGTTTACCGTTACGATTTGCTTTTGACGCAAGAAACGGTGGAGTACCGTTCCATCAATATGGACGTCGCCCTCCTCCTTGTCATTGTCTGGCTGCCGCTGGCGTTTTTGCGCCAAGCCACATGCGCCGACCCGCGCCCGTTGCCCTGGCTGAAAAAACTGCTTCACCCGCATGGAGAAGCCGGCCGGGCGCTGCTTTCGTTTACCCTGATTTATCTTATCCTGCCCGTTTTAGCGCTCATCAACCTATGGCGCAACACCGGGGAAATCACCACTGCGCTGTACAATATCGCCATGTCAGCGGGGGCGTTGGCGGTTCTCCTGCTCTTCATCCTGGCATACATCAACTACCTGCCTGAAACGACGTCGTTCATGATTAAACTCTCCGGAATCACGCTAACCATTTTGCTGACGTTGTTGGGCATCGTGGGCTGGGTTGGCACGCCTACGTACATTGCAACCTATCAGCCAGCCTTGCAAGACCGGCAAACCCTGCGTTTCACCCCAAACGGTGCAGGCGGCTATGCGGTGAGCGAAGCGCCTTTCCGCTTCGAGACCGACTTGGGCGAGCGGCTGGATGTCCATAACGTTGGCAGGTATCGGAATCAGGTCGTTGATTTTGTTTTTCCGTTCTTCGGAAAAATCTATTCGCAAATTTATGTCACCTCGTCGGGGTTGTTGAGCCTGGGAGCGCCGCTCTATCACCCCAACCTGCAAAACGATTATGGACACTTTCCGGGCATTTTCCCGCTGCTGATTGACCTGGAGCCGACAGATGGGAATGGAGTCTACGCCCGCAAAGATGCAGACCGCCTGGTGGTCACCTGGAACCGTGTGCAAGCCGCGCAACGCCCTGAATGGGTTTTCACGTTTCAGGCAATTCTCTATGCCGATGGACGCATTGACTTCGCCTATAACGGCTTGCCGGAAACGCTGGTCTTCGACCACAATCAAATCCCTTCCGCCAACCCCTGGCTGCGCGGACTGACCCCTGGTCTGGACGCCCCGGTGGGGCAAGCCGACAACCTGACGGCTGGCGCGGTCGTCGGACCCAACGGCCTGGTTCAAGATTTCCACAACGATTTTCGCCGCTATCTGGGGCGATTTCTTAACCCGCTGGCAACAGTGGCATTGGGAGGCAGTCTGGTCATCCTGATTGGTTTGCCGTTCTTGTTCTATTCCACGCTCATCCAGCCGCTGGAAGCGCTGCTGGTTGGAATCCGCAATATGGATAAGGGCAATTTGGGCGCGCAATTGACCATCAAATACCGCGACGAAATCGGCTTTCTGACCCGCGCCTTCAACGAAATTGGGGCGCAATTAAACGCTCTGGTCAACGAGATGGAGAGACAGGTCAACGAGCGAACGCAGGAATTAGCCGCCGCCAATGAGGCTCTGCAATTGAGGTTGGAAGAAGTGGAAGCGCTAAAGGAAAAATTGCAAGAGCAGGCAATTCACGACCCCTTGACCGGACTCTTAAACCGCCGCTATCTGAACGAGCGTTTGGAGTGCATTTTCTCCGCCGCCAAAAGAAATCGGCAGCCGGTGGGGATGATTTTATTCGATATTGACCATTTCAAAAAAATCAACGATGCTTTTGGACATCAGGCGGGAGACCAGGTATTGCAGGCGTTGGGCAATCTATTTAACAACTCCGTTCGCAAAGAGGACCTGGCTTTTCGAATAGGCGGAGAAGAATTCCTTATCGTTATGCCTGGTTCATCTTTGGAGGATACCCGCCGGCGAGCGGAAGAGATTCGTCAAGTCACTGCCGCGTTGACGGATATTTTGTCGGACGGACCCCGCTATGTTACGCTCTCTGCGGGAGTGGCCGCTTATCCGATTCACGGCATAGAATACAACTCGTTGTATCAGAGCATGGACCGCGCGCTCTATCAAGCCAAACAAATGGGCAGAAACAAGGTTGTGCTTTTTAGCGAGGTCATATCTTAAGCGACCATCCCGAAGATTCGTAAGCCTTCGGGACGGTTTTTTGTGGGACAAAATTCATTTTGTCCTGCGTAGGACAAAGCAAATTTTGTCCTACGCCACCACTTCGCCTTCCACCACCGGCGCATCGTGGCGCAGGATTAATCCTGCGTCACCCCGCTCAACCTTGATAGTATCGCCTTCCTTGAACTCGCCCGCCAGAATCTTGAGCGCCAGCGGGTCTTGCAGTTCGCGCTGGATGGCGCGTTTGAGCGG
>JAIWOB010000081.1 GCA_020217065.1 Chloroflexota bacterium
CCTTATCCCGTGAACAAACAACCGACAAGGAAACAATGAACGTTGCCAATGAAATTGCGCTGATTTTTATTTTAATCCTGCTGAACGCCGTTCTCTCCATGTCTGAAGCGGCGCTGGTCGCGTCGCGCAAGGCGCGCCTGCAACAACAGGCGAGCGAGGGGAACAAGTCTTCAGCCCTGGCGCTCAAGTTGGTCGAAGACCCAAACATCTTTCTGTCCGCAATTCAGATTGGCATTACGCTGATTGGGGTCTTGAATGGCGCGGTCGGCGGCGCAACGATTTCCAAATCGCTGGCGGCTGCGCTGGCGAAAGCCCCTTACATTGGAGAATTCAGCGAGGAAACTGCGCTCGGCATCGTGGTGGTGGTCATCACCATTCTGACCATCTGGCTGGGGGAATTGGTGCCAAAGCGGCTCGGGCTAAACGCTCCAGAAAAAATCTCACAAGCGGTAGCGGGTCCTATGCTGTTTCTTTCGAAGGTTTTTTCGCCGCTCATCAAACTCATGAGCGCGGCGACAAACTTTGTCTTGCGCGCGCTTGGAGTCAACCCCGCCGCCGAACCTCCCGTCACGGAAGAGGAGATTCATCTCCTTATCAATCAAGGCACGCAGGCGGGAGTGTTTCAAGAAGCGGAACAGGATATGGTGGAAGGCGTATTCAAACTTGGCGATTCGCGCGTATATTCGCTGATGACGCCGCGCACGGAAATCGTCTGGCTGGATATCGCCGATACCATCGAAGAAATCAGGGAAAAGATTGCCGATTGTCCGTTTTCGCGCTTCCCCGTCAGACAGGATTCGCTGGAAACCATCCTCGGCATCGTCAAATCGCGCGATTTACTGGTGGAAAGCCTGTCAAACAAAGAATTCGACCTCAAATCCCTGCTAAAACCCGCCTTTTTCATCCCTGAAACCATGTTCGCCTCGCGGGCGCTGGAATTATTCAAGGAAAAAAACACCGAGCTCTTGCTCGTGGTGGACGAGTTCGGCGGCTTGCAGGGGCTGCTCACCATCAACGACATTTTGGAGGAAATCGTCGGCGCGATGGAATTCGAGGAGCCGCAAGCCACCCAACGGCAGGACGGTTCCTGGCTGTTGGACGGTATGTTAGAAGTAGACGAGTTCAAGGAATTGTTCGACTTTAAATCTCTCCCGCACGAAGACGAATACGAGACCCTGAGCGGATTCATGATGACCTCGCTTGGACGCGTGCCTCAACCGTCGGATAATTTCGAGTGGAACGGTTACCGCTTCGAAGTGATGGATATGGACGGGCGGCGCGTGGATAAAGTGTTGGTGACCACGCTGCCCAAAGCGGCGTCGTAATGGCGCAACCCTCGGAGGTCTGGAAACAAGGTATAATTTTTCAAATATGAGTCCAGAAACCGCTTCCAGCAAAACCAAAATCTGTCCTACATGCGGAACGCGCCTGAGCGAAAATGCGGCGCGCTGCCTGGTATGCGGCACAGAATTTGCCGCCAAGCCCGAACCGAAAACCGTCAAAAAGGCGGAAAAGTCGGTGCAAGCCAGCGCCATGCCTACATTGACGCTGAGCCTGCCCGTTGCGGTGGGCATTCTTGCCCTGGTTATGGTAATCACCGCAGCGGGCGCCTTCGCCGCCCTGCGCGCCAGCGCTCCGGAAGGCACTTTCGACGCAGCGGAAACCGCCACGCCGACCGAAACTCCCACCGTGACGCCCACCGCCACGCCCACTCTGCCGCCCACCGACATCCCAACGCCGACCAATATCCCTCCTTTTGAATATACCGTGGCGGAGGGAGACGGCACATGCGGATTCATCGCCGCGCAGTTCAAAGTTTCGGTGCAAAGCATCATCATCGAAAACAACCTGCCCGCCAGCTGTCCAATCAGCGTAGGGCAAGTGCTAAAGATTCCCTACCCCACCGCCACCCCGCCCCCCCCGCCGACCAACACTCCCTTGCCAGTGGACGCCACCATCCAGGCTTGTGAAAAGGTCTCGATTATCGTGCAGGACGGCGACACCCTCTCAACCATCGCCGCCAATTACGCCGTCCCGCCGGAGGCAATCAAAGAATTCAACGGAAAGACTACTGATAACGTCTTCGTAGGCGAGACCTTGCTTATTCCCCTGTGCAAGCGCGCCGCAACGCCCGGTCCCACGCCGACGCCAACCATCCCGCCGCCCTACCCCGCCCCGAACCTGCTCCTCCCGGCGGACGGCGCCGCCTTCACTTTAGCGAACGACGTAGTCACCTTGCAGTGGGCTTCGGTTGGCGCCCTGCGCGACGGCGAAGCCTATCAGGTGACGGTAGAAGACATCACCGCCAAGCAGACCCGCCGCCTGACAGATTACGTCACCGACACCAAATACATCGTCCCGACCTCTTACCGCCCGAAGGACAACGTAGCCCATGTCCTGCGCTGGTGGATTACCCCCGTCCGCCAGGCTGGGACCGATAATCAGGGGCAGCCTATCTGGACAAGCGCCGGAGCCGCCAGCGAAAAGCATGTCTTCACCTGGGTCGGCGTCGCCGTTGAAGGAACGCCTAATCCGTAGTTGGCTGGCTTCGCATGATATTTAGCGATTGAAAGAAAATACGTTTTATGCGATAATTGCATAAAACAGTCAAAGATATGTTAATTAATCAACCTTTATTATTTCAAATTCAAACAAAGCGGGTTTTCCCAAAGCCGTTCTTGAAGTGGGCAGGCGGTAAAACTCAATTACTAGACCAATTAACTGAGCTATTCCCTAAAAATATTTCTCGATATTGCGAACCATTTATGGGAAGCGCCGCTGTTTTTTGGCATATTTTCAGTTTGCGAGAAAAGGAAAAGATTGATTTTTCGCTTGCCAGACTTACCGACGCAAACGCCGAGTTGGTCAATGCCTATTGTGTAGTCCGCGATGATGTAAAAGCATTAATTGAAATTCTTCTTGCGCATCGTAAAAACCACAACAAAGAGTATTATTATAAAATTCGCGCTTTACGCCTTAACGGGCTTTCAAATATCGAAAGAGCAGCGCGCTTCATTTATCTTAATAAGACTTGTTTTAATGGTTTATATCGCGTTAATCGTTCTGGTCAATTTAATGTGCCGATGGGGAGTTACAAAGACCCTGCGATTTTTGACGAAGACGAGTTGATGACAGCAAGTCAGGCTTTACAAAATGTTGAATTAGAAGTTAGCGATTTTCGAGACACCCTGCAATGGGCGCAGGCAGGAGATTTTATTTATCTTGACCCGCCTTATGTTCCTGTATCTAAAACATCGAGCTTTACAAGTTATACAGAAAAACCTTTCGGGGAGCGGGAACAAAAAGAGCTTTTTTCCTTGTTTTGCGAACTAGATAATCTTGGCTGTAAAGTAATGTTAAGTAATTCTTGGGTGGATTCAATGTTGGAATTGTACAAAGGTTTTACCTGTATTGAAGTAAAAGCGCCCCGTGCAATTAATTCAAATTCTGAAAAGCGCGGAAAAATCAGCGAATTGGTTGTTATTAATTATGCGCCATAAAATATACGCAACCTACCTTCCCAAATCGCCCCTATTGCGGGGCGATTTTTATTTTTATGCGTTTTTTGCATAAGGTTTACGACATGAATAACACCAACAATCAAATTGCCATAAAACTTCGTGAATTGCGAGAGTCTCTAGGGTTGAGTCAAGGCAAAGTTGCAGAAAAATTAAACAAAACCCAATCTTATGTTTCGCGCTGTGAAACAGGCAGCCGCCGTTTGGATATTTCTGAACTCGAAGCGTTTGCAAAACTTTACGGCAAAAGAATTTCATATTTTCTGCCTAAGGGCAAGGATTGAAAAATGCCCGTTATTTACACTACCGCCAATCAAGTTGAAATTCACGTCGAAAATGGAAGCAAATCCCCCAACGACTTTATCGTCAGGTATCGTGAGCCAAACAAAAGAGTTAGAACTCCCAAGCATATTCATTTGATTGTCGACCTGTTTGCAAAACGCACTGGCAATCTGCCGCTCACAAACGCCTTGCTGGATCACATCATTCGGAATATTATCTTGAAAGTTGAACCAGCCGTTTCTTTTCCACCGTCTTTGCAGATTTTCAAGCCCGCTCATATAAATCAATTTCATGAACTGAGCGAATATGGAGAATATTCAATAGAGTTTTTACTTGTGATGATAGAACTCATTATGATTCAAGAGAAAACAAATTACCCCGATGGAACAATCAATCTGGATTTATTTCAAAAGTTCCGTGATGGGGCGGATATTTTCTCAATTGTCAGCGCCGCTACTTTTCGGTAAGGTTCTTTATAGCAAAGAGCCAGCCAACAAAGCGCGCGCCTGACGTGTGGGACTGCACTGCGCGTGCGCGGCATTTTCAGGCATTTTCCACGCTTCAAGTTTTTCCTGTTCCTGAAGTGAATCCACGCCCGCCCACACGCAGGTAACGCCAACCGTTAGGCGTCCCACAACTTAAATCGCTACTATGGAGCAGAAAAATGATGAATATTGACAGTCAAAGACAAAAGGCGCAAGATTTTTTAGAATTACACCATGCATCATCAATTCTCATTCTTCCCAATGCATGGGATGTTGCAAGCGCAAAAGTATTTGAACTGGAAGGATTCAAGGCCATTGGTACAACAAGCGCAGGAATAGCAGCAACGCTTGGCTATGCTGATGGTCAACAAATGAGTCTGGTTGAGAATATGAACGTAGTTCGACGCATTGTAAAAAACACATTCCTACCAGTAAGCGCCGACATAGAGGCGGGCTACGCTAATTCCACTGAAGGTGTCGTAGAAGCAGCCCGTGCAGTATTGGATGTTGGCGCAGTTGGGCTGAATCTAGAAGACAGCACAGGCAACGCCCAAATTCCACTTTACGACCAATTTTTTCAACAAGAAAAAATCAAAGCAATAAGAGAAATGAGCATTGACAAAGGAATACGCTTGGTTATCAATGCTCGAACCGACGCTTACATGCTTAGCCAGAACTCCGCTGATGGTTTACGAGAGACTATTAAGCGCGGAAATGCATACAGAGAAGCTGGCGCCGATTGTATTTTTGTTCCAGATGTTGGAAACCTCGACAAAAAGACGATAGTGACTTTAGTAAAGGAGATTGATGCGCCAATCAATATTATTGCAGGTGCATCTACGCCGCCAATACGTGAATTACAAGGCATGGGCGTCTCGCGAGTTAGTATCGGTCCAAGGCCCATGAGAGCTGCGCTGAGTTTGTTAAGAAAAATCGCAAAAGAGCTGATGATAGAAGGAACGTATAAATTAATGATGGAATCGTCAATCTCTTATTCAGAAGTGAACAAGTGGTTTACAAAGTGAAGAAATGACAAATAGCAACGCCTAACACAGCGCACAACGGACCGGCGGGTATGCTCCCCTGCCAGCCCAAGCAGCCAGTTGTTCTCGAAAAGAAAAGTCAAATTCATCTCAAAAACGATTTTTGCGCCGAACCGCCGCGACTTTTTTATCCCTGGCAAATCTCTAATGGACCAAACGTCATACGCGTTATTGTACGTCAATCTCCCTTAGTCTGAACGCTCTATTGCAACCGCTCCCGCGCAGCGTGGATTATCTATACAGCCGTAATAGGTTTTGCCAATTTTGGAGCCGTTTCGCTCAAAACGCAGCACCATCATCTTGCCGCAGATAGGACAATTTGGCGCAGAATCAGGAGGGCGTTTACGCCGCAAAGCAAGCGTTTCCCTAAGATTTGCAACGGATAACTGGAAGAGAGTAATCACTTCAAAGGGGTTGTAAGACTCTTTGGAAGGGATATGCGCCAGGGGAAGCCCCGCCTCGTTGAACAATTCCTCCAAAAACTTATCGGCTTCCCGCGCCGCGTCCTTCGAAATTGGGCGCACAAGTTCCACGCCAAAAGCGGGAAGCAGCGCGCCGCGGTCGCAAAGCAAAAAATCAACGTGCTTTCTAAAAAACTTGTTGAAGAAATGCACGTTCTCGTTGGGACGGGCGATATAAAAAATATCGTTCAGCGAAACCTTGGGACAGACAAAGTAGCGTTCCCCCATCAAATCATTGAGCAGCCGAAAAAGAGCCAATTCTGTGGAAGTCAGAAACGGTTCGCGCAATCTATACGGCAAACGCTTTGTGTCGGTCTCCGCCATAAGCCCACCGCCATGTTTTTATCCAAGCCAGACCCATTCGACAAAGCCATTATACCCTCGCCATCCTCAAATTGCGGGCGCAATTCAAGTCAATCCGCCCATGAATTTAAAAAACGCCGTTCTTCATCCAGCGAACCGATTTCCCCGTCCAGCCAGGCGGCGCGCAGCGCTGTAAGAATCTCTCCATAACGCCGGCCAGGAGTAAGCCCGCGCGCTTTGAGGTCGCCGCCTGTGGTTATGGATTTTACATGCCGCCACTTGACTAAAAACTCTTTCAGAGCGGGTTCGCCGCTAACCAGCCAAAGAACATACACCGCAAGCGGCGGAAATTGTTCGAGATGGAAAGTCCACCCGCTTGGCTTGGAATTTTTGAACGACGCCAAATCCCGCCTCAGCCTGACTATGGATTCGCAAGCCCGATTCAACGCGGACGGAAAATTCAGCCGGCGGGAGAGCGATTCGACCGCGCTCAAAGTTGAATCCGCAACCCAGAGCAGATAGCCAGCCGTAACCTCGTCGGCGGCGACGCCAAACTCCGCAGGGGGCGCAGATTTCAAAAACCGCGCATAATCCGCGTTGAAATTCGGCAGATTCAACGCTCTGAAAACGCCCAACTCATCCAGGCGGGCGAGCATGGCAAAAGAATTTTCCTCTTCGAAAATCAAATCGAATTCATGGCGAATGCGTTTGCCGCTGAGGGTTTGAAGAACGGCGAGAGAATCTGGATTGACAAGAGCGAAGGATGAAGGATGAAGGATGAAGGAATACCTTTTCTCGTAACGAATGGCGCGAAAGATGCGGGTTGGGTCGTCCATGAACGAGCGCGGATGCAGGGTGCGGATGCTTTTGCTTTTTAAGTCAGCCTGCCCGTTGAGCGGGTCGAACAATCCGCCAAAATGAACGCCGTCCAGACGGATTGCCATGGCGTTGACGGTAAAGTCGCGGCGGCGCAGGTCGTCTTCGATGGCGGCGGGCTTGACGGTTGGCAGCGCGCCAGGGCGGGAATAGGTTTCAGAGCGGGCGGTGATGAGGTCTAAAGTCGAAGATTGAAGGTCGAAGGTTGAAGGCGGCGTCCAGACGGCGGTGCGAAATTTGCGGTGCGGCGTCAGTTTACCGCCGTATTTTTCCGCAAGGAGTTTGCCGAGCCGCAGAGCGTCTCCTTCGACGACAATGTCAAAGTCGTTGATGGGCTGTCTCAGCAAAAGGTCGCGCACAAAGCCGCCGACGACATAGCACGGCATCCCTAAAGATTCGGCTTGGGAAGCAATCTCCAAGAGTAGATTTCGCTTGTCGGACGGAATCAATTTCGGGTCGCGCAGAAGGCGGGATAAATCCTTTTGCATAAAATCAATTTTACCCTTATAATTCGCCGCATGTTCAACGCAAAACGCCCGACCCCATCCCCTCGCGCGTCAACGCCTTCCAGGTCTGGCTAGGTTCGATGGTTCGCGCTCCAACGGCTCCCAGACCTGGCGAGCCGTTTTTGTTTGAGAAGAACGCCTGACTGATAAAACCATGGACATAAAACAACTCACCGAACAAATGCATGAACTGGTCAAATCCAAAGGCTGGTACGAGGCGGACAGCAAACGCCCGCAGACGCCGCGCAACCTGGCGGTATCGCTTTCCATCGAAGCGGCTGAGATTTTGGAACATTTTCAATTCGGCGAAGAAATCAAGGATAAGGAAGAGCTTGGCGGCGAACTGGCAGACGTGACCCTGTACCTGTTGCAACTGGCTTCGGTTTCAGGCATTGATTTAGAAGAAGCGGTTTTGAAAAAGATAGAAGCGAATAAAAGAAGAACCTGGGATGAAAAAAGTTAAACGTTGTTTGAAAGAGGAATTATGAAAGTAACCGTATTTGGCGGCGCGCAACCGAAGGAAGGCTCGGCGGCTTATGAAGAAGCCCGCGAACTTGGCAGGCTGCTTGCCGGGCGCGGACACGTTGTTGCGACGGGCGGCTACATGGGAACGATGGAAGCCGTCTCGCGCGGAGCGTCCGAGGCGGGCGGACATGTCGTCGGCGTGACCTGCCAGGACATCGAAGATTGGCGCGGGTCAAAGGTCAATGTCTGGGTCAAGGAAGAAGTCAAAAAACAAACCCTGTTCGACAGATTGAAGGTTTTGATTGAAACCTGCGACGCCGCCATCGCCCTGCCCGGCGGACCTGGCACGCTGACTGAAATCTCGCTCATGTGGAATTTGATGATTGTGGAATCTCTGCCCCCCAGACCTCTCACGCTGGTCGGGAGCGGTTGGCGGTCCACTTTCGACCAGTTCTTCAAGGAATTTGAATCCTACATGCCCCTGCGTCAGCGAGAGTTGTTATACTTTGCAAAAGACGTGAAAACCGCCGTAGAAATAATCACCAAATAGATTCCCGTCATTGCGAGGGAGCGCGGCGACCGAAACAATCCCATCGTAAAAGAAGATTGCTTCGCCGCGACAAACGCGGCTCGCAATAACATAAACCCGAACAAGAGGAAACAATGGCTGAAGAAAAACTCACCCCCCGTTCCGAAGATTTTTCCGAGTGGTACAACCAACTCGTTTTACGCGCCGACCTGGCGGACTACGCCCCCGTGCGCGGCTGCATGGTGGTCAAGCCTTACGGCTGGGCGCTGTGGGAAAACATCACCGCCGCCCTCGACAGGCGTTTCAAGGAGACGGGTCACGTCAACGCGGCGTTTCCGACTCTGATTCCGATGTCGTTCTTCGAGAAAGAAAAGGAACATGTCGAAGGCTTTTCTCCTGAATTGGCGGTGGTCACCCACGGCGGCGGAGAAAAACTCGAAGAGCCGCTGGTCGTCCGTCCCACCTCCGAAACCATCATTGGCTACATGTACTCGAAGTGGGTCAAATCATGGCGCGACCTGCCCATTTTAATCAATCAATGGGGCAGCGTCATGCGTTGGGAGCTTCGCACCAAACTCTTCCTGCGAACCGCCGAGTTTTACTGGCAGGAAGGTCACACCGCGCACGCCACCAAAGAAGAAGCGCTCGAAGAAACCTA
Organism: Chloroflexota bacterium; assembly: GCA_020217065.1. Lineage (GTDB taxonomy): Bacteria > Chloroflexota > Anaerolineae > Anaerolineales > Villigracilaceae > Villigracilis. The sequence continues at coordinate 9,127 of JAIWOB010000081.1, forward strand.
CCGCATCCTCGACGTTTATTACGATTTCGCCGTAAACGAAGCCGCCATCCCCGTCTTCAAGGGGACCAAGAGCGACGCCGAACGCTTCGCGGGCGCGCAAATCACCACCTCCATCGAGGGCATGATGCAGGATAAGAAGGCGCTGCAATCCGCCACCTCGCATTATTTTGGCACGAACTTTGCCAAAGCCTTTGAGATTCAATTCGTTAACCAGAATAACACCCTGCAATACGCCGAGACCACTTCGTGGGGACTTTCAACCCGCATGATTGGCGCCATCATCATGACTCACGGCGACGACCAGGGGCTGGTTCTGCCGCCCCGCCTCGCGCCGATTCAGGCGGTTATCGTCCCTATCTTCAAGACCGACGCGGAAAAATCCAAAGTGATGGAAGTTGCCGAGCGCGTTTTCAAGGAGCTCAAAGCCGCCGGCGTCCGCATCAAGATGGACGACCGCGACAACGTCAGCAGCGGTTTTAAGTTCAACGATTGGGAGATGCGCGGCGTGCCTGTCCGAATCGAGGTCGGTCCCAAGGATGTGGAAAAGGGAACCGTCGCCCTCGCCCGCCGCGACAAGCCCGGCAAGGAAGGCAAGTCCTTTGCGCCGCAGGCGGGTTTAGAAGCCGCCGTCAACGGGCTGTTGGTCGAGATTCAGGCGTCTCTTCTCAAACGCGCCACCGAATTCCGCGACGCCAACATCCACGAGCCGAAGGATTATGAAGACTTGAAGAAAATCGTCCAGGACGGCTGGGCGTTTGCCTATTGGTGCGAAGCGCGGGAATGCGAAGCGAAGGTCAAGGAAGACACCAAAGCCACCACCCGCAACATTCCCTTCGAGCAGCCCGACAAGGAAGGCGTCTGTATCGTCTGCGGC
>JAIWOB010000082.1 GCA_020217065.1 Chloroflexota bacterium
AAGCCTTCCAAACGGAAGGTATATTTTGCAAAGGCGTATTAATATCATTGCGGGTTACAAAGGCGCAACGCCTTCGTAACCCGCTTTCCTTTTAGGGGCGAAAAATTTACGGCTACTTCAAAATCTGGAAAAGATTACTGTAATCGTCCGTCCACAAGCGGACTGCGCCGACCGACTCGTCCACGACAACGGCGCGCTCTTGGATTTCGGGAATTTGCAGACTCTGCGGGTTCACCGCCATCAAAACCCAGCGCGATGGGAAAATATCTTCGCCGGGTTTTGGATTGCGGTCAACAACCACAATCGAAAGCCCGTATTCTTGAGAAAGCCCCCAAAGCACCGGCAGCAGATTAATATGGCGGTTGGAGATGTGCGCCGCAAGAACGCCGTCGGGCTTCAAATGCTGGAGATAAATGGCAAAGGCTTCGCGGGTAATCAAATGAGTGGGAATTGAATCGCTGCTAAAGGTATCCAAAATCAGAACGTCGAAATTTTGCGGCTCGCCTCGGGCGAGTTCCCGCTCCAGAGCAAGGCGGGCGTCGTCGGTTATTACGGCGACTTCGCCTTTGCAATCCGATAAAAAGGAAAAGTAGCCGCCCCTGCCTTCGGCGTATTCCACCACGATTGGGTTAATCTCGTAAAAGCGGTAGATGTCGCTTGCCTCGGCATACGCCGCCAGCGTGCCGATTCCCAGCCCAAGCACGCCGACTTTCATCCCATGTCCGCGCTGCGGGTGATTTGACAAAAGCAGACCCGCGCCGCTCTCGCGCGTGAAATGCGTGGTCGGCTCGTCGCGCAATTCGGGCGAAAGATATTGAATCCCGTGAACGGTCATGCCGTGAATCATCAAATAACCGTCGCCAAAACCGTTTGGAGAAGTCCATGAGCGGACGCGCATCAACCCGTAAAAATTGCGGTGCGCCGCCAGCGCGTCGAAAAAAGAATTCAGGCTGAAAACTATCGCCAGCGTTCCAGCCAAAAACGAAACCCAAAGGACCGAAGCGCGAATTTTAGGCCGCTCCCAGCGCGGGAGGAGCGAAAGAATGAGAATTACGAAGGTCATCAACCAGGCGAGGTAAAACTCCCAATATCCTGTAAAAATGAGCGGCGCAATCAAATTGACGAAAATTCCGCCCAATGCGCCGCCGACGGAAACCATCAAATAGAAGGCGGTCAAATGTTCGGCGGGCGGACGCAGAAGATACAACTCGCCATGAGCGCTCATACAGGCAAAAAACAGCAGCGCGCTGTAGATGAATATCTGCAAAAAGACGCTCAAAGTCGCCGCGTTGCCGAGCGCCCATAACGCCGCTACGCTGGCGGCGGCAAACAACAGCGCGTACAGGCGGGGTTGAATCCAGACTCCGCCAGAAAAGGTGAGGATAAAGGAAAGCAGATACAAAGCCAGCGGAATAATCCACAAGAAGGGGATGACCGCCACTTCTTGAGTGATGTGATTGGTCACCGCCAGCAGAAAGACGGAGGGAATCGCGCCGAGGATTGCCCAAAGCGACATCAACGCGGCGGACGGTTTTTCCGCCGCTGACGACGGGAAGGCTGGCTGACCGTCTGCGGGGGTATCCGCCCTTTGAGCGCGCAGCGCCGACCATCCCACCAGCATGGCGAAGAGGATAAACCCCCCGCTCCAAACCCAGCCCTGAACGCGGAGCGTTAACTGCGGCTCAATGAGGATGGGATACGCCAGCAAGCCCATCAGAGAGCCGACATTCGAAAGAGAATAGAGTTTTGCGTAAGAGCGCCGGGGAAAGAGCCGGCTAAACCAGGCTTGCATCAACGGGCTGTTGGACGCCAGCACGAAGTAAGGCAGACCCACAGAGACGGTTAACAAAAAAAATAATTGTAAAATGGGAAGCGAAACGCCAATATCAGGCTTCCACTCGACGGAGGGGGTGACGGGAGACTTCCAGAAAAAGCCCAACACGACAAGCCATACAACCGTCGCCGCAAGCAAGGCGGAGTGAATCCAACCCTGCCTCCTCTGTTTGACCAGCCAGTAAGCGTAGGCGTAGCCGCCTGTCAGAAACACTTGAAAGAACAACATGGCGGTTGACCAGACGGCGGGAGTCCCGCCAAACCAGGGCAGGATGAATTTGCCAATCATCGGCTGAACCTGGAACAACAAAAAAGCCGAAAGAAAAACGCTGAGCGCAAAAAACGTCATTGTGGACCTCCGCGCTTCATTGTAAACAATATCGGTTAAAAGGTGGGTTGCAGATTTGAAAGGCAAAAGTCACCGGCAGCCGTTTGCCAAGTGCTCCTCGAAGGTTACGGCAAAGACATGATAGCCTGAACCGTCGCACCTTGCCTGAAAATAATAATACGGAGAAGTTTCAGGGAAAGCCGCCGCCTGCAGCGCCCCCAGGCTGGGATTGGAAATCGGCGCCGGCGGCAAACCGGGGTAAATGTAGGTGTTGTACGGCGAGTCGAACTTCAAATCTTCGAGGCTGAGCGGATTTTTCCACCAGGTCTGCGCGAATGGGTCGTAACCGAGCGCGTATTGAACCGTGGGGTCGCTGCCCAGGGTCATCCCAGCCTTGAGGCGGTTGAAGAAAACGGAGGCGATTAACGCCTGCTCCTCGTCGCGAACCGCCTCGCGTTCGATAATGGAGGCAAGCGTGACGGCTTGGTATAAATCCAGACCCTGCGCGGCGAATCCGCCGCGCATGTCGTCGGTAATGTGCAAAACAAAATTGCGGGCAATCAGGTCGAGGAGTTGCTCAACGGTCGCGGAACGCAGGACGAGGTAGGAATCGGGGTAAAAGAATCCTTCCATCGTGGGGGGCGAAATCCCAAGCGCGGCGGGCGGGGAACTCGCGGCGGCGATAAAGGCTTGGGGCGAAATCGCCAAGCCAGAGGTGGGAAGCGAAGCGGCAATTTCTTCCAGCCGCCAGCCGGGTAAAATCACAAAAGTCGTTTCCTCAGGGGTCGCGTCTTGTAATTCGCGGGCGAGGTCAATAATGGACATGGCTGGGCTGAGAAGATAGTCGCCGGCTTGAATGGCGCGGTCTATTCCCGTGTAAACCACATAATCGTAAAACGCCTGGGCGCTGACAATGAGAGCGTCCTGCTCCAAACGCAAGGCGATGGACGAAATGGATTCGCCCCGCTCGATGTGAAAGGCTCGTTTATCGCCGTTTGGATTCCTCGGCGCGACCAGCAGGTCGCCGCGCAGCAGAAGACGCGTGGAATACGCGACGCGCTCGGAAATGGAGAGCGAACGCGCAGGCGGACCGTACAACATGGAAGCGCGCGCAGGGGCGTAACCCAAGAAAATCACGACGGCGGCGATGAACGCAAAAATGAACAGGGCGGAAAAAAGATGTGAACGGCGCATCGAAAATAAAAAGGCTGAAGAGAAAAGTCAACGGCGGCGAACGGCTCGCGCGCTTATTGCCTTTTCAACCTCCCGTTTTCTTCAAGATAGGATTGTAAAATCACCGCCGCCGCAAAGGCGTCTTGATGTCCCGCGCGTTTTTTTCGCGAGGCGGCAACTTGAATGCGGGCTGAGCGGGCGTCGTGGGTGCTGAGCGATTCGTCCCACAATTGTACGGGGATATTTGTTTGGTTTTTGAGTTCTTCCGCAAAACGGGCGGCGCGTCTGCCGGCGGGGTTGGGGTTGCCGTCTTCGTCGAAAGATTGTCCAACGATAATCAATTCCGCTCCGTTTTGGGCGGCAAGGTCGGCGACCTGCGCGGCGTCTGCCGCGCGGGAAACATGCTCAATAACCTTCAGCGGGCTGGCAATCGTCCCCGTCGGGTCGCTGATAGCAACGCCAATTCTTTTTTCGCCGTGGTCAATGGAAAGGATACGCATGAAAGGGAATAACGCAAACTAGCTATTGAAGCGTAATGGAGAGGTTGAACGGAATTAACGGAAGCCAGGGATACCAGGAAGGGGTCATCTCAATCTTGGGGCTTTGACGCAGGGAAAGAGTCGAAGTGAGCGCGGCGCGCGCCTGCCGGGGATTAAGTCCGCGCACAAGAGCAAAGACCGCCATCTTGTCAATCCGCCGCAATAAGGGGCGGCTCGCCTCTATTTCAAAACGAACGACCCCGTCCGCGCCGCTAAAAGGCGCGGTTGTCGCTTGATAAGCGGGCGCGCCTGCCGCTTCAAAACCGTCTTCCAAAGAAGCGTCCAACGCCAGCAAAGACAACTGAAGCAGGTCCTCCGCTGAAACGTAACGCGCGGTGAAACGAACCTTCATCTTAAGCGTCAAGACGTTTCCAGGTTCGCCCGGCAAAGGGGCAAAAACCTCCTCGATAATTTCCGCAGGCTCGACGGTGTCGGAAAACAATAAATCTCCCTCCTTCAGAGCGGCGCGTAATTCGGCTTCCGCTTTGCGAAGCAGGGTCTCAACTGTCGCCCCGCGCAGCCGGGCGCGGTCCTCTTCGGTTGCGCCGATTTCCATGACGTTTGAGCCGCCGCTCAACGGCTGAGGGTTTGAGACCGAAACGGAAAGCCCAAGCGAGCCTTCAATCAGATTAATCGTATTCTCCGCCACATTGCCCTGCTCCCCCGCTTGCAACGCCTCGACAGGCGTCTCCACAAAGCGACCCATGCCTGGGGGAAGGCGAACCTCGTTGAGCGTGACAAAACGAAAGCCGGAGGAGGTTGTCACCGTCGCGCCGGCGGGAATATTCACCTCATTCTGGCTCAAATTCGTAAAACGCACAATCCCTTTGGATTTGGACTTTGGAACGGAAATTCGGCTCGAAATGGAAAGGGATTCTTCCGCGCTGACAACGGCGTCCGCCTCGCGCGCCGGGACCAAACCGCGAAGGGAAACTTCCCGCGTCGAGTCGCTCGCCGCAATAGAAATCACGACGCTTTGTTTTTTTTCTTCAGGGTAGAGCGTTAACGCGGCGCGCGGAATAAAAAGACCCGCCAGCGCCAAAAAAGCCAACACGCCGGCGGTAAAAATCGCCGCCCGAGCCGGCAGGGAACTTAACAGCGCGGGTTCTCTTTTATTATGGATTTCATCGTGAAGAGTCCGTAAATCGCGGCGCGGGGCTTTCAAAACGCGGCGCCTCTTTCGCGCGGGAATATTCCATGGCTCGCGCTGGGCGGCGGCTGTCGAGTCAAAGACCGGAATCCCAAGAGACGCCGCATCCCGCTTCACCGAGGCGCGGCGGGTAACCAATCCCAACTGAGCCCCCAGCGAATCCGCGTGACGCTGCAAAACTTTCCAATCCAACAGGCGCAAATTTACCTTCGCGCTCTTGGGCAAAACAAGCAGAATGCGCGGGGTCTTTGCCCACGACAACTTGTCGCGGACGGAAATGAGGTCGTCGTGCGATTCGAGGGCGATAATTTGAGTTTTCAAAATCAATTCACCGGAGAAACGGAGGCGGCGCAGTCAAAAATTTTTTCTGATTTTTTTATCCGGCTCCGTTCGTCTCAATTCATTTGCGGTTTACCTTTCTCGCTTTTTCGACGAGGCTGGGCAAAGTCTTCAAAAAGGCTTCAACGTCTTCAGGGCTTGAGTCCATACCGAGGGTGACGCGCAATGAACCCAAAGCCCAGTCGCGGGAATAACCGAGCTCCAGGAGCGCTTCGCTCGGTTCGGGGTTGCCCGTCTTGCACGCGGAACCGGAAGAGCAGGCAAAGCCCGCCGCATCCAAAAGCTGTAAAAGGAAATTGCCGTCCGCGTCTTTGAACACAAAAGAGGCGTGGTTGGGCAGGCGGTTTTGCGGATGCCCCGTCAGTTGAGAGTCGGAAATGGTTTCAAGAACCTGTCCAATGATGCGGTCGCGGAGCGGTTTGACGCGCGCCGTCCGCGCTTCGCGCTCTTCAAAGGCAAGGCGCAGCGCCTCGGCAAAGCCGACAATATAAGGGACGTTCTGCGTTCCCGCCCGCAGACCGAATTCCTGCCCGCCGCCCGTCTGGTGGGGAATCAAAGCCGTTCCCTTGCGAACGTATAAAGCCCCCACCCCTTTCGGTCCGTAAAATTTATGCCCGCCAAGCGACATCAAATCCACGCCCAAGGTTTGGACGTTTATATCGAGATATGCGGCGGCTTGCACGGCGTCCGTGTGGAAAACTACGTTTTGGCTGCGCGCAAAATCGGCAAGTTCCCAAATCGGGTTGATTGTGCCAATCTCATTGTTGGCGTACATGACCGAAGCGAGCGCCGCGCTTGAGGTCAGAGCGCCTTGAAAAGCGGCCGGCTGAACCGCGCCAGTCTGGTCTACTTCCAGCCAACGCACTTTGAATCCATATTCTTTTTCCATCTGTTCGGCGGTGCGGCTGACGGCGTGATGTTCGGTTTTGGCGGTGAGAATCTGCGCCGCGCCTGCGGTTTTACGCCGCGCCAGCCCCGCCCCGCGCAAAGCCAGGTTATCGGACTCGGAGCCGCAGGAGGTAAAAATAATTTCGTCGGGATGGCAATGCAAAACGGCGGCGACCGTTTCCCGCGCCTTTTCCAGCGCCGCTTCGGCTTTCTGCCCAAAGCGATGCGCGGACGACGGATTGCCAAAAGTCTCTTGAAAATACGGCAGCATCGCGTTCAGCGCGCGCGGGTGAAGGGGGGTCGTGGCGGCATAGTCAAGATAAATCATGGAAGCGATTATAGCAAACAAATAAACAAAGCCCCATGATAAAATCAAGCAATGAGAGAAAAATGGATAAAGACGGCTGGCGGAATCGTCGGGCTGGGCATGATGGCGGGGATGCTCTTCGCCAACCAACTTGGACTGGACAATAATTCAGTATGGGGGGCGAAAAGATACGCTATTTTTCTGTTTGGCGCTTTTCTCTTTGCGGCGGCGGCTTTCTACCGCAAAGATAATTTCTTCGGCAGGGCAATCCAAAGCCGCGCAGGGCAAACTTACCTTGCCGCCGCCCTTCTCTTTGCCGCCATTCTTCCAATTTACGTTTGGTTCGTCTCCATCGGTCACTGGACTACCTGGCGCAATGAAACGAGCTATTACGACCTGCTCGCCGCCGCTTTCAGTCACGGCAAAATCGCGCTGGAAATCGAGCCTGACCCGGTGCTCCTCGCGCTCGAAGAGCCGTATGAACCCGCCAACCGCAAGGGCATTCCGGTCTTATGGGACGCCACCTTCTACAAGGGGAAATACCATATTTATTGGGGACCCGCCCCCGCGCTGCTTTTGGCTCTTTTCAAGCCGCTCTATGCGGGAGAGATTGGGGATAAAGTCTTGACCTTCGCCTTCCTCACAGGGACTTTCGCCTGGCAGACCCTCTTTCTCCTTGACCTGTGGAAAAGATACTTTTTCAACCTCCATCGCTGGACGGTTCTCTTAGGCGTCGCCTTCGCCGGGCTGGTCTGCCCAATGCCTTACATCCTGGTCGAAGGGCGTATCTACGAAGCGGCAATCATCAGCGGGCAATTCTTCCTGATAGGGGGAATCTACTGGCTCTACGCGGCATTTCATCGTCCCTCCTGGAAACCGCTGGCGGCGGCGGGGCTGTTCCTTGCCCTGGCTGCCGCTTCGCGCACCACTTTAGTTCCTTCGGTCGCGTTTTTGGGAGTCGTTGTTTTCGTTTGGGCGGCGCAGATTCGAGACGGCAAGGCGCCTGCCCGCATAGCGGCGTTTGCCGCTCCCCTTTTGGCGGGCGCGCTCGCTTACGGTTGGTACAACCACGCGCGTTTTGATTCGTTCTTCGAGTTCGGGCTGCGGTATCAACTCACCAGCTACAATTTTCAAAAATTCTTGGGCGAAAGTTTCTCTCCATCGTACATTCCGCCCAATCTTTACAAGACCCTATTGAACGCGCTGGAGACGCGAAAAAACTTCCCTTACATCTTTCCCACCCGATGGACGGGACCTTCCTGGCTTGTCGAGGGACGTCCGCGCTTTTACATGCCGCTCGCCGAAGGCATTACGGGAATTTTGATTTCAAGTCCCTTCATGATTTTTACGGCGTTTGCGGGTCTCGATAAAACCAAAACCCTGCGCTGGACCGTCGCTTCGCTGGCAGGCGCGTCGTTGACGGCGTTTCTTACCCTGCAGGCTTTTTTCTTTCTCGCCATGCGTTACCTGCTGGATATGATTCCCGCATTGTCCACGCTGGCGGTTCTGGGCTTCTGGCAGGCGCTTGCCCATTCGCCGAGCCGCCCCGTGCGATATGCGGCGGCGTTCTGCGGATTAATTTTGTGCGCCTACAGCCTCTTTATGAGCCTGCTGCTTTCCCTCTCCGGCAACCTCGAATTATTTAAACTTTTCAACCCGGCTCTGCTAAAAGAACTCACCGTAAATTTCAACCTTATCTTCAACCGTTAATGAAAACCCGAAAGGAAGTTTTCCATGAGCGATTTTCTAGATTTTCTCAACACAGCCGATTTGGACACGCTAATCAAAACGCCCGGCGTCTCGCGCGTCCTCGCCGGAAATCTCATTGCGGCAAGACCCTTCGACGCGGTGGAAGACTGTCTGAACGTGCATGGCATGGGGAAGAACTTGCTGGCAAAAATGCAAGCCAGTTTCGAAGCGGGAGAAAAAACGCCGCCAACCCGAGCCATGATTCAGTTGGACGAGTCGCCCAAACCGATGGAAAAGCGCGAATCCGCGCCGGATGCGCCAAACGGGCAAGATTCTTTCTTGAATCGCCTGGGAAAGGCGTTTCTGGTTTTTATACGCGCCCTCTTTCGGCTGATTGCGCTCGCCATTCTCATGCTTGGAATCGGCGCGGCGTTTTATTACGGACTGCCCTACTTTAACCAAAAGGTCGTCATTCCAATCGAACGCAACAGCGCGGACATCAAAGACGCGCAAGCCGAGATAAGAGCGCTGCAAGCCCGGCTGGATGAAACCGCCAACCGCGTAGACAGGCTGGAAACCTCAACGACCGAATTGAAACAATCCATTGCGGCGCATTCGGCTTCGCTGACAAAACTCGACGAAATTCAAAACGCCCTCGAAGCGAAAATCCAAACCAGCCAGGATGAGACTCTGGCGCAGTTGAAGCGCGAAATAACATTTACGCGCGCGCTGGATATACTCGGACGCGCAAGGTTGTATCTTGCCCAAAGCAATTTCGGCTTGGCGCGGAACGACGTGAGCGCGGCTCGCAAATTGCTTGCCGAGTTGAACGACCCCGCCCACGCGGAAGCCGTCAAACGGCTGGATATGGCGTTAAATAACCTGCCCGCCTTTCCCGTGGTGGCGGCAGGCGATTTGGAAATCGCCTGGCAGATGTTGGTCGGCGGCGAAACGCCTGCAACCCTAACGCCCGAACCGACAGTCACGCCTGCAATGGAACCCACCCCAACGGCGTCGCCGTAGTCGCTGTTATAATCGGCGCGTCACCAATTCTGAGGAGAAGATTCAATGGCTCACAAAATCAAATTTGGCACCGACGGCTGGCGCGGAGTCATCGCGGAAGATTACACCTTCGATAACGTGCGCCGCGCGGCGCAAGGCTTCGCCAATTATCTTTTGTCCAAAGGCAAACAGGGACAGTGGATTGTGGTCGGACACGACAAGCGCTTCGGCAGCGAGCATTTCGCCGCCGCCGTCGCGGAGGTGTTGGCAGGCAACGGGTTGAAGGTTTATTTGACCGACGGCGCGACGCCCACGCCCGTCATCGCGTACGCGGTGGTGGATAAAAAAGCGGCGGGCGCGGTGAACATCACCGCGAGTCACAACCCGCCGACGGACAACGGCTTCAAAGTCCGCAACGAAACGGGCGGAGCGATTGACCCCGAAGGCTTGAAGCAAATCGAGGCGGGGATTCCCGATGACGTGAAGGATGTCAAGCGCAAGGCGTATCAAGAAGCGGAAGCGGCGGGCGAGATTGTCAAGTTCGACGCGGCGACTCCCTACATCGAACATCTCACCCGCGACGGCTTGATTGACCTGCAGCCCATCAAAGACGCGGGCTTGACCGTGATGGTGGACGCGATGTGGGGCAACGGCGCGGGCTGGTTTACGCGCCTGCTGGCGGGCGGAAAGACGCGCGTGATTGAAATTCACAACGAGCGCAATCCGTCCTTCCCCGAAATGAAACGCCCCGA
>JAIWOB010000088.1 GCA_020217065.1 Chloroflexota bacterium
CCCCAATCCCCAGGTTGATGACCGCTTCGCCGCGTTCTTTCAACAACCGCGCTTCTTCGTTCAAAGCAAAGGTCGGGGACTCGGCGATGTCGCTTGCCAGTTTGCTTAATCTCATGGTTCTCCTTGTGTCATTGCGAGCGAACGCTAACGAACGAAGCGCTCTCCAGGTTGAAACGGCGATTGCTTCGGACCGCCGCCCTCGCAATGAAGTTGACTCGCGCAAAATAAAATCTGGTCAGGCAAGTTGCGCTGACCAGATACAGTTTCACCACCGCAGAGAAAGCGGCGCCGACAATTAAATTGCCAGGCGGGACATTCATGTTCTGATTATACTATGATGGGAAAACGCCGGTAAATAAATAAAGGTAACTTCTCCGCTGTAATAAATGTAATGGATTAAACGCAATTCGCCCGCAGCGAAAGCCGTCTGTGGGCGAATTTATCCAGGACAATGAAAGAAAAATTTATTTGACTTTCGCCTGATTGGCTACAGCGGCAGCCTTCTTTGCCGCTTCTTCGGGGTCGCCGAGATAGTAATGTTGGATGGGTTTGAGGTCCGCGTCGAGTTCATAAACGAGGGGCAAACCGGTCGGGATATTCAGTTCGGTGATGTCGGCTTCGGAAATATTATCGAGATATTTGACCAAAGCGCGAATCGAATTGCCGTGCGCCACAAGCAAAACCCGCTTACCGGATTTAATCTCAGGCGCAAGGGTGGAATGCCAAAACGGCAGGACGCGGTCAAGGGTAATCTTAAGCGACTCGGTGGCGGGAAGCTGCTCAGGCGAAAGCCCCGCGTAGCGGCGGTCAAATTTAGGGTGACGCTCGTCGTTCGGCTCCAGGGCGGGAGGCGGAACGTCGTAGGAACGCCGCCAAAGTTTCACCTGCGCTTCGCCAAATTTCGCCGCCGTTTCGGCTTTATTCAGACCCTGCAGCGCGCCATAGTGACGCTCATTTAATTGCCAGGCGCGGACCACCGGCAGCCAGTCCAAGTCAAGTTCTTCTTGAATGATTGCCAACGTTCGGATGGCGCGCTTCAAAACCGAGGTATAGGCGATATCGAAATCATAGCCGCCCTCGCGCAGCAGCTTCCCCGCCTCATGCGCTTCGGCGCGCCCCAGGTCGGTCAAGTCAACATCGGTCCAACCGGTGAAACGGTTTTCGAGATTCCACGTGCTTTGTCCATGACGGACGAGAACCAGTTTATACATTGATTTGCTCCTAAGGAAAATAATCGCGCAAATTATACCCTTCACGGCTGCGAAATGCGCTTTTTTCTTGCATTAAACGCGCGGATATTGTATAGCCCAAGTTGCGCCGGCATAGTAAAATCGAGACATGTCCAGCGACGACGTAACCCCCATCCGCCAGCAATATCTCGATATTAAAAAGAATTATCCCGACGCCATCCTCTTCTTCCGCCTGGGCGATTTCTATGAAACCTTCGACGAAGACGCCGAAATCGCCGCCCGCGAACTGGACATTGTCCTGACTTCGCGCCCCATCGGCGGCGGCGCGCGCGCGCCGCTGGCGGGCATCCCCTACCATGCGGTGGAAAACTATCTGGCGCGGTTGGTCGAAAAAGGCTATCACGTCGCTATCTGCGAACAGGTCGGGGAACAGCCCGCCAAAGGGATTTTTCCGCGCAAGGTGGTGCGGGTGGTGACTCCGGGAACCGTGACCGAGCCCGGTCTTTTGCCCGGCGACGCGAATAACTATCTCGCCTCGGTTATTCTCGACGCTTCGACTTCTCCCAGCGCAGGCGGGAAATCCGCTTCCCTCGCTTATACAGACGTAACGACGGGAGAGTTCGCCGTAGCCGAGTTTCCGCTCGAATCTTTGCGCGCCGAAATAACGCGCCTCCATCCCGCTGAAATTTTATACGCCGACAATCAAACCCTGCCCGACGGCATTACAGGACACCTGACCCCCCTGCCCGCCTGGAAGTTTGAACCTGGCAAGTGTAGTGAAATTCTGATGGCGCACTTTAAGTCGTCCACCCTGGCGGGGTTTGGGCTGAAAGACCGCAGCCTGCAAGCGCGGGCGGCGGGAGCGATTTTGCAATATCTCAAAGAGACTCAGCCCGACGCCCTCCATCTATTGACTTCGCTCCGCTCTTACAGTCTGAACGAATTTATGACGCTGGACGCAGCCACCCGCCGCAACCTCGAATTGGAAGAAACCCTGCGCGGGGACCCCGCCGACCCAACGCGGGGCGCGCGCAAAGGCTCTTTGCTTGGCGCGCTGGATTTTTCAATCACCCCAATGGGCAAGCGGCTGACGCGCCAATGGGTCAGTCAGCCGCTTTTGCAAGTTGAAAAAATCAAACAACGCCAAAACGGCGTGGAATATTTTTTCAACCACGGCATGACCCGCGCCGAACTGCGCGAGGCTTTGAAACCGCTTGCGGACCTGGAACGCCTCGTCAATCGCGCAATCGCCGGGCAGGCGCAGCCGCGCGATTTAGTCGCCATGCGAAATACGCTGAGACAATTGCCGAAGATAAAAGAAATCGTCAATCGTCAATCGTCAACCTTCAACCGTCAGTGGTCGGTGTGCGAAGAGGAATACTCGCTGCTGCAAAACGCGCTGGACGACGACCCGCCCGCCACTTTGCAAAACACGGGGGTGATTCGTCCCGGCTACTCGGCGGAATTGGACGGCGTTATTGAAGCCTCAAAACACGCCCGCGAGTGGATTGCCAACCTCGAAAACGTCGAGCGCGAGAGGACGGGCATCAAAACCCTCAAGGTGGGATACAACAAAGTCTTCGGCTACTACATCGAAATTTCGCGCGGCGCGGCGGAAAAAGCGCCCCAACACTACATCCGCAAGCAGACTTTGGTCAATGCGGAACGCTTCATCACGCCTGAGATGAAAGAATACGAAACGCTGGTCTTGAACGCCGAGGAGCGCATCAGGGAAATCGAAACGCGGCTATACCGCGAAGTCTGCGCGGAGTTGGCAAAGGCGGCGCACAAACTTCTTTCCGCCGCCCGCGCCATCGCAGAGTTGGACGCGCTGTCCGCGTTGGGAGAAGCGGCTGCTTTAGGAGGCTACGTCAAACCCGAAATCCACGACGGCGGCGAATTGGAAATCTACGAAGGGCGGCATCCCGTCGTCGAGCAAACGCTCAAGTCGGAGCGATACGTCCCCAACGACGTCGTCTTCGAAAAGGGCGAGGTGGTGCGGGTCATCACGGGACCGAACATGTCGGGCAAGTCCACTTATCTGCGGCAGGCGGCGTTAATTACGCTGATGGCGCAGATGGGTTCTTTTGTGCCTGCGGCTTCGGCGAAGATTGGCGTGGTGGATAGAATCTTCACCCGCATCGGAGCGCAGGATGAAATTCACGCGGGGCAATCCACCTTCATGGTCGAGATGGTGGAAGCGGCGAATATTTTGCATCACGCCACTTCGCGCTCGTTGTTGATTTTGGATGAAATCGGGCGCGGCACTTCGACGTATGACGGGCTTTCGATTGCGTGGGGCATTATCGAATACATTCATAACCATCCGCGCTTGCGGGCAAAGACGTTGTTCGCTACGCATTATCACGAATTGACCCAGCTTGCCGATTTGCTGCCCGGAGTCCGCAACTACAATATCGCGGTGAGCGAGGCGGACGGGAAAGTGGTTTTTCTGCATAAAATCATTCCCGGCGGCGCGGACCGCTCATACGGCATCCACGTGGCGCAATTGGCAGGCTTGCCCGCGCCCGTCATTCAACGGGCAAACGAAATCATGGCGGAGTTGGAAAAGACTTCGGGGCGGGCGGTCCAAATCAACCCGCACGCCGCGCAGCAGATTGCGCTTTTCCCGGAAACCAATCCCCTGCTGGACGAATTAAAAGGGTTGGACATCAACTCGCTCTCGCCCATCGAAGCGTTGAACAAGTTGTTCGAATGGCAGAAAAAGTACGCGAAGTAATCGGCTCACATGGCAAAACAATCGCATCTCGGTCGGGATGAAGCCGCGGCGCTCATCTTGCTTGCGGCGATATTATTCGGCGGGATATTTCGCCTGCTACCCGCCTGGCTGGCGGGATTCCCCGTCAACGACGGCGGGATGTTCTATACGATGATGAAGGACTTGCTGGCAAGCCGCTACATTCCGCCGTTATATACCTCCTACAATCAACTGGATATTCCCTTCGCTTACCCCCCGCTGGGTCTATATTTGGGAGCGGGATTGAACGAACTAACGGGAATTTCATTGATTTCCGTTTTGCAATGGCTTCCGGCTGTCGTCCATACCGCCTGCATTCCCGCCTTGTATTATTTGGCAAGGGAACTCACGGGCGACAAATTAACAAGCGCGGCGGCGGCGCTCGCCTTTGCGCTTACGCCGCACTTAAACGCGTGGTTGTCGGCCGGCGGCGGGCTAACGCGAAGTTTGGGCGCGCTCTTTCTAATTTTAACTATTTTATTTTCATACAGGCTGTTGGCGAATAACGATACGCGGGCAATCGGGTGGACCGTTCTTTTCGGCAGCCTGACCGTCTTAAGCCACACCGAGGCGACCGTCTTTGCAATTGCGCTTCCAATTTACATTTGGATTGCGAAATCCCGTTCTCGAAAAAGCGCGCTTCAAGGCGGATGGGTCGCCCTCGGCGTTCTGATTTGCGCTGGTCCCTGGTACGGATTCATCGTCCACAGGCACGGCATCGAACCCTTGCTCTCCGCTCTGAGAACCGGCGGGCAAACTTTCTGGTCTCCGCTCAGGTTGATAAACATCGAGCTCATGACTGAAGAGCCGTATCTCGACCTGCTTGGCGTATTCGGGGTCTTGGGGATGGCGGTTTTGTTAATACGAAGAGAATATTTCCTTCCCATCCTGCTGGCGGCGATATACCTTGTCCAGCCGCGCAGCGCGCATACTGTGGGAAATGTTCCGCTCTCCATCGCGGCGGGGGTATTTTTTACGCAAGTTCTTGAGCCAGCCGTAAAACGCCTGGATAAAAACGCGGGCGGGCGGGCAGTCGGCGCGCTTTGCGCCGTCCTAATTCCGTATTTGCTTGCAAACTCAATTTATCAGGGATTTCTGCTTTCCCAAAATAAAGTCCCGCCAGGAGAACAGGCGGCAATGCAGTGGATTAAGGAAAGCGCCCCTCCCGAAAGCCGTTTCCTCGTCTTGACGGGAGAGCCGGACGCCATGTGCGATTCCAGCGCCGAATGGTTTCCCGCGCTGACGGACCGCGCCAGCCTGACCACGCCGCAGGGCGGAGAATGGCTAAACGGACAATTCGGCGAATCTCTCGCACGCAGGGCGGCATTGCAAGCCTGCCTGAACCAGGGAGTCGAATGCCTGGAGCGCGAAGCGGAATATTGGAAAGTCGTCTTCGACTATGTTTACATCCCTCTTCAAAGGAGAACCGTTCGCTGCAAAACGCTGGAAACCGACGGATTCACAACGCCGGCCCTGGCTCTCGCCCTTGAAAACAGCCCCAATTACAATTTGGTTTATCGAACGAAAAACGCCGTACTTTTTGAAAAAAAGTAAGCGCGGATTCAGGCGGCGGCGGTTTGCCGCGCCCCAATAACCGATAATGAAACCATCACCATCCAGATGAAGACTTCCGTCTCCATAAAAAGGCTGAAGGTGATATTCGCCAGCAGAGTGTAAAGCATGAAAAGCGCAGGGAAAAAACTTTCCAGCGCAGGGTCGCGGAAAGAGTATCGAATTGCAGCCGCCCAGGCGGTAAGATAAACGCACAAAAACAGAGCCAAGCCTATCAAGCCAAGGTTGAGCAAAATGTCAATAAAGCCGTTGTCGCCAATCAGGACGGGATAAGACCAGCCAACCCGGTCGCGCATGAAGAGCCGAAAATCCAGGTCCGCCCATATCGTTCCAAAACCTTGTCCCAGCCAGGGATGCAGAGGGAAGACCTCGCGGAAAAGAACGCCCCACATGGGGATTCGTCCCGTCAAAGTGACGTTCTTGCCAAATAAGCCGAATACAAACCGCAAATTCAACAACAGGACGGCGGCGGCGGCAAGGACGCCTCCCAGAGCGGCGAAGTAATGCCAGGAGCGGAGCAGACTTTTGACTCTAAGCCAGAGGGCGGCGACGCCCAACCCTAAGTGAAGCGCCATCGTCAAAATATATCCCGAAGCGGAGCGCGCAAGCGCAATCTCTACAAGAGAGATAAGGTATAAAACGACCGACAGCCATAAAGCGCGCGAACGGTTTTTCCATTCCAAGAGAACATATAGAAGAAAGACGAGATTAAAAACAGGCAGAATGTTTCCCAGTTGGTTCTTGTGCCAGAAAACGCCGCGCCATGCGCCGTTATAGAGGGGATTCAAATCCCTGCCCAATTCAGGAACCGCCAAAGCCAGCGCCAACCCAGTCAAAGTCACGACCGCTCCCATCCAATACAGCGCGTGGAGCAAATCTTTGAGCGAATAGCGAACGCCGAGAAAGACGGCGGCAAAAGAGGCGAACAAAAAAGACGCCAGCCGCTGTAAGGTGACGTTCCAGGCGGTAGACCACAAAAGAGAGGCGGCTGAAAAAATCGTAAACGCAATTAGAAAAGGATTCCTGCGCCAAGCGTTCAAAAAGCCGCCGTAGAGATTATGTTTCGCCAACAAATAAAGAGCCAGCGCCATGGCAAACGCCCAGAGCGCGGTTTCGCGCCAGCCGGGAGACGAGATAGAATCTACAGGCGGATAAAGACTCCAAAAAATAGTGGAGCGGATATTGGCGAGAAAAAAAACAAAAGTCAAAAAAATGAATTCGGCGGCGGATTGGGCTTTGATTCGCATGGCGTCTCCTTAATAAGACCCCTTCCCCACCAGGACCACCCAGACGGTCTTGATGAGAATTTGAATATCAAGAAAAATCGAATAGTTTTGTATGTAATAGAGGTCGTCTTCGGTGTGCAGATGCATCGGCTTGTCGCTGCGTCCGCTGACTTGCCACCAGCCGGTGATGCCCGGCGGCACGGCAAAGCGTTTGCGCTGCCAGGGCTGGTACATCTCGACGAGATACGGCATTTCCGGGCGGGGACCGACCAGGCTCATATCGCCGCGCACGACGTTGATAAACTGGGGCAATTCGTCGAGGCTGAAGCGGCGCAGAAAACGCCCTACGTTGGTCACGCGCGGGTCGTCTTTTGATTTGTGGATGAGATTGCCGTCGGCGTCGCGTTTTTCCACTTGACTTTGCAGCCGCTCGGCGTTTTTGACCATCGTCCTAAACTTGAGCATCTCGAACAAACGCCCGTTTTCGCCAACCCGCCGCGCGCGGTATAAAACGGGCGAACCGTCTTCGAGAAAAATCATCAGCGCCGCCAAAGCCATCAGCGGTAAAGACAGCGCGAGCGCAATGCTTCCAAAGAACACGTCGAAGGCGCGTTTCATCATCCGCTGGTAGTCGTCAATGGCGGAGGCGCGCAAATCCAGCATGGGAATTCCCGCAAAATCTTCAATGGAAGTCTTGTAAAGCGCAAGGTCGAAGAAGCCGAGCGCCACCCACACCCGCACAGGCAGGTCTTCCATGCGCTTGACGATATCGCCCATTTGGTGATACGCCGAATAGGGCAAGGCGAGGACGACGTCGGTCACTTGGTGGCGGCTCAATAGGTCGCGGATTTCCTCCGCGCCGCCAAGAAGGGGGACGGCGTCCTGCCAGGTTTCAAAAGGCTCATCCACATATCCCACCAAAATCAGGCTGGGTTGAACCGACTGCCGCAACTGCGCCCCGACTTTCTGTCCCAGCGCCCCCGCCCCGACAATCAACACGCGGCGGGCAAGACTCGGAGATTTTGCCTGGGCGCGAAAATAAATCCGCGCCAGAATACGCCACACAAGGCAAATCAGGTAGGTCAGAAAAATAAAGACCAGGAAGAGGGCGCGCGAAACGTCGCGGTAGGAAAAATACAGGATGCCCGCCGCCGAAACCGAGGCAATCAGCATCGCAAGGGAAAGCATCGAAAATTCATCCATCGCGCGCAGGAACTTGCGCCCATCATAGATGGAAAGCGCGGAATAGATGAGAATCCAGACGAGGGGAAATAAGGCGTAAAGGGGGGCGGGGATGAGATTGCCGGCTGGAAGCGGCGCAACCCAGTCCAGCCCGCTGAGCGCAGGACGGAATAACTCCGCCAGCCACAAGCTCGACAAAACGGAGAAACCGTCCAGCGCCATCGAGAATAAAGCGAAGTTGGTGGAGAAACGCCTGAGCATAAGAAATAACGACCTCAATCCATATCTTGCGGGAGCGGAAAACCCAATATCTCGCGCGTAAAGACTCTCCAAAGGAAAAGCGGGTTGCCCAAAATATACCTCTTCCATAAACGGCGCGGTTCAATCCAAAGACGCCCCAGCCATTCCAAGCCGTTTTCCGTCATCCAGCGCGGGGCGCGCGGAAGTTTGCCCGAAATATAATCGAATACAGCCCCGCCCGTAAGAAAGACATTGACGTTCAAACTTTCCCAATTTTCCATCAACCAGCGTTCTTGAATGGGCATGCCCATACCGGTCACCAAAATATTTGGGCGCAATTGGTTGACGGCTGCAACAATATCAGCATTTTCCCTGCTTCCGGGAGTTTTGTCGAAATAGCCATCGCGGACGCCAACCACTTTGAGGGCGGGGAACCGTTCGCGCAGTTTGACGGCGGCTCGCTCGGCGACTGAGGGTTTCGCGCCTAAAAAAAACAAAGTATATCCCTCCTCCGCCGCAATGGACGCCAGTTCCCACATCCAGTCCGCGTATGTGATGCGTTCTGGAATACGGCGTCCTAGCAATTTTGCCGCAAAAATGACCCCAGCCCCGTCTGCAAACGTAATCGCAGATTGATTAAAGAAGCGGCGCAGCCAGGGATTTTCATAGGCGAGATTCATGGCGTAAACATTAACGTTCAGCGCAAGGACGCGGGCGTCGGACTGAATGGATTGCGCGATAAACTCCCGCAAGGCGGGGCGGGTGACCGGATGAATCTTAACGCCGAGGAGGGAAATCGGGGATAGCGACATATTATCGGCTGGAAGGAGGGCGAATAAAGCCCGCCGCTTCTTGTAAAAAAAGCCCGACTTTTTCCAACTGCCGCGCGCGGGAAAAAGGAAGGGTATTTTCTTTGGGCAGCGCTGGAATGCCCGTCTGTCGCTTTTGCGTCAGCCATCGCTTAAGTTGAACGGCAATCTCTTGCGGACGATTGAGGGCGACGCCAAAGCCATGAGAAACTATCAACTCTGAAGGCTCGTTATCCGTCGGTCCAACAGACAAAATCGGACGGCGGGACCCAATATACTCAAAAAGCTTTCCCGTATAAATTCCTTTTTCGCGGGGGTCCGCCCATTGCAGCAACAATAAGACATCGGCTTGAGATTGCAGCCGCAGGGACTCTTCATAAGAAACCGGCGGATAAACTTCCACGCAAGAACGAACTCCCGCTTGTTCAGCTGCCTCGACCGCAAACTCCAAAGCGGGACCGTAAAAAGCAACCCGCACATTTTCAGCCAAAGGTCCAAGTTCTTTCAGCGCAAGGAAGAGAGGCGTGGGGTCGCGCCATTTTTTATACAATGTTCCGGTATATAAAATCTTCAAACGCCCGTCTGTATCGGCGTTCTGCGTTTCCAGCGTTACGCCGTCGTCAAAACCGTTATAAACAACAACGATTTTTTTGCCGTATTTTCGCCGCAGCGTATCAGCCAAAGGCTCCGAAACAGTCACCATGCCGGAGGCGGACGGCAGAACAAGGCGTTCCACCGCTCCTTCCAAAAATCGGCGCCACGGGGCGTAAGTGGGATTGTCAGCCCACAAGTCTCTGAGTTCAGCCACCCAAGGGATTTTTGTCCGCCTGGAAATCAAAAAAGCCGCCCAAAAAGAAGTCACCGGCAGACCGCTGGCGAAGAGTACGTCAGGCGTCCATGTTTTTATCAAGCGCATGGCTTCCCAAAAAGCAAACGGAAACCAGGCAAAGTGTCCATTGCCGCTTTCGCCGCCCGTCAGCCGGCGCATCAGGTTTCCAACAAAGCGGCTTAAACGACGCGACC
>JAIWOB010000089.1 GCA_020217065.1 Chloroflexota bacterium
AGCGAAGAAAATAGGCTTCGAAACCGTGCGTTTCGAATCGCCCGAGCAGCTGAAGCGGGAATTGGAATCCCGTCAATTATTGTAGCCGACCCCAAAACGGTCAAGAGAGAAGCGATGAGTCTAAAACAATATTTCGAAGCGATGCTGCCCGAAATCGAAAAGGAATTGCAGCGGCAGGTTGCGCGGCTAAACGCCGCCAACATCCGCCCGTTTCACGACATGCTCTCCTATCACATGGGGTGGACAGGCGAAGGCGCGGGAAAAGAAGCCGCCGGCAAACGGATTCGCCCCGTAAGCGTTTTGCTGACGGCAGCCGCTTCCGGCGGCGACTGGGTTTCCGCTCTGCCTGCCGCAGCCGCCGTTGAGTTGATTCACAACTTCAGCCTCGTCCACGACGACGTGCAGGATAACTCCCCCAAACGGCGCGGCAGACCCACCGTCTGGAAAAAATGGGGCGTGCCAATGGCGATTAATGTGGGCGACGCCCTTTTCGTCATCGCCTTCCAGGCGCTTACAGATTTGAGCGCCTCTTACCCAGCGGAAACGGCGCTGCGGGCGGCTTCCATCCTTCAAAACGCCTGCCTGGACCTGACGCGCGGGCAATACCTCGACATGGCGTACGAAGGACGCTGCGACTTAAGCCTTGAAGATTATTGGCAGATGGTCGGCGGTAAAACTTCAGCCCTGCTCTCCGCCTGCATGGAAATCGGCGCCCTGCTGGGCGGCGCCAGCGCGCCGCAGCAAGAAGCCTGTCGTCAGTTTGGCTACCGCTTGGGGCTGGCGTTTCAAGTCCAAGACGACGTACTCGGCGTGTGGGGGGACGAAGCCGTCACAGGAAAATCCGCCGCCAGCGACTTGGCAAAAGGAAAGAATTCCCTGCCCGTGTTATACGGACTTAGCAAGGGAGGAAATTTCGCCGAACGCTGGAAGCGGGGTCCCATTCAGGCGGACGAAATCCGCGAAACGGCGCAGGCGCTCGAACAAGAGGGAGGCAGGAAATACGCCGAAGAAATCGCGCAGCGCGAAACGGACGCCGCGCTGGACTGCCTGAAAAAAGCGGCTCTGCGCGCACCCGCGGCGGACGCCCTGCTCGAACTGGCGAACGCGCTTCTCAGGCGAGCCCAGTAACGCCGCTTGACACCCCTTTTCCATCTGGCGTATAATCTCCCCGTTTCAGTAAGCGGGTGTAGTTCAGTGGTAGAACGCATGCTTCCCAAGCATGATATCGTGGGTTCGAGTCCCATCACCCGCTCCAAGACAAGTCGAGGGTTTACCAGCCTCGGCTTTTTCTTCTATTTGTAAGGTTGCTGTTATGCTGACGATTTTTCTAGTAAAGTAGAATTCGAGCCGGAGACAAGTTCAGATGGCACACGAAACTCAAAAAAGTACTATACTTTACGTGGAAGATAACCCAGACAATAGAAGCCTCATTCGCAGGGTGTTGGAAGCCGAGGGGTACGCCGTCGTGGAAGCGGTTAACGCCAGCCAGGCGCTGGAAGCCCTCGAACGCAGCGAAATCAACCTGGTCTTGATGGACATCAACATGCCCGATATGGACGGCTATACCCTGACGGCGAAAATCAAGTCCATCAAGAAATTTTCACACATCCCCATCGTCGCCGTGACGGCAAACGTCATGCGCGGCGACCGCGAAAAATCGCTGGGGGCTGGCTGCGATGGCTATATCCAAAAACCCATAGACATAGACACCCTGTCGCAGCAAATCGAGCGATTTATCTTAAGGAGCAGCCATGCCTGAACAAACATCCGCCGTATCCGACACCCAACCCATCCGCAAACCCAACATTCCCAAAGACGCGGCTGTGCTGGTTGTGGAAGACAACGTCTCCAATTTCGTACTCATTGCGCGCATGCTCGGTTATTTGGGCATTCACTGCGAATGGAAGACTTCAGGCTACGAAGTCGTGGAATATGCGGACACGCTGCCGCGTCTCGACTTGATTCTGATGGACATCCGCCTGCCTTACGAAGACGGGTATGGCGCGTTGAAGAAAATCCGCGCCTCCGAGCGCTTCAAAAATGTGCCAATCATCGCCGTCACGGCGGAAGCCAGCCTGGAACAGATGAACAAGGCAAAAGAATCCGGATTCGACGGTTTTCTGGGCAAACCCCTTGACCCCGACCGTTTCCCTGACCAGATTCGCCGCATCCTGAGCGGGGAGCCGGTCTGGGAATACAATTAACTTCTTGATGACCACCAAAGCGAAGCCAACTCATGACTCGAAACAGAATCGATTTAAGGGCAGCCTGGCGGGAACGCTTGTACAAACGCTCTTAATCTTCACCTTTATTCCCCTTGCCCTGATGGCGGGCGCAGCCTATTTTCGCGCCCGCGCTCTTCTTGAAGAGCAAGCCGTCCATCAGGCGCAAACCCTTCTTGCCGTTCAACTGAATATCGTCGAGCGCGAAATCGCAAACAAAGAAAAAAAACTGGAGGAGTTGGTCAACAGCGGCGATTTTAGAATTTTGACCGAACTGGCGCTTCACGCGAACCCTAAAAGCGACGCGTTCCGCGAAATTCGCGCGAGTCTTTTGCAAGAGTTTGCCAGCCTCGAGACTCAAGCCGACCCTCCCTCCTTCGACCAGTTTCTTCTCCTCGACCCAAAAGGCAACGTCAAAATTTCCAGCAACCCCGCCTGGCAGGGACTTGCGCTTGAGCCGGCTTTTCTGGAGCGGTTCTTAAAAGGGCATCCCTCGGCTGCTTTGTATGGAGCGCCCCCCCTCTATGAAAACGAGTTCATCCTCCTTACGGCGCAGGAATACAAAACAACGAGAGGCTCGACCCTTGGAATAATCATCGGCGTCACTGAAAAGAAAAGGTTTCAGAAACTTATCGAACCGCTAAACGGGATGTCGCCTCTGGCGTTGACTTATTTTGCCTTACCCGACCAGTCGCTTATCCATGGCGACACGCAAAAAGGCGAATTCAAGCCGGTGGAATTGGAGGCGAAAGACGGCATTCAATCCGTATTTGCCGAGCTAAGAAAAAGCGAAGACCTCGAACCCCGCGCGCTAAACCTCAATATCGAAAACGAAGAGGCGGCGCTCGCGCAGCTGCAATGGTTTCCCAAAATGCAGGCGGGGGTTGTCCTGGTGGTGAAAGCGTCGGACGTGTACGGGCGCATCTCCAGTCTGATTCCATTCACCGTCCTGCTGGTCGCCGGGGCGCTGCTGGCGACTATCGTCGTGGCAATCGTCACCGTGAACCGCGTGGTCAAACCGCTGCGCCTGCTTTCGGAAATCACCCGCGATTTTGCGGATGGAAATTGGAGCCGCCGCGCGGATATCAGCAGCGACAACGAAGTCGGAGCGCTCGCCAATTCCTTCAACCAAATGGCTGAGGAATTGGGGAAGTTATACCGTTCGCTCGAACAAAAGGTGGACGAAAGCGAACGCCAGATTCGCACCACCGCTGAGGTGGCGCAAAACATCACCACCGTCTCCGATTTGAACGAGACTCTCGATAAAACCGTTGAGCTGCTCGTGCGGCAGTTCGGCTATTATCAGGCAAGTATTTTTTTGGTGGAACACAGCGGCAAGTATCTTGAATTCAAGACCGGCTACGGCGCCGCCGCCCATGAACTCTTGCGAAAGAAATATCGCCTTGAAATTAATTCCTCGTCCATGATTGGCTGGGTCTGCGCGAACAATCAGCCGCGCGTCGCTTCCGACGTCATGGAAGACCCGCTTCATTTGAAGAACGAACTGCTCCCCGAAACCCGCTCAGAAGCCAGCATGCCCATTTCCATCGGCAGCCTGACGCTTGGCGTGCTGGACGTGCAAAGCGCGGAGGAAGACGCCTTCAACGCGGAAGCCGTCAATATGCTTCAAACCGTCGCCAGCCAAATCGCCACCGCCATTCAAAATTTCGAATTGACGGAGGCGAGCCATGTGAACTTTGAGGAACTCGCCCGCCTCTATCGCGCAAGCCGCCAAATTGCGGAAGCCGACAGCGAACAGGAAATTTTCGAAAATACATGCCGTATTCTCAAGGAATCTCCCTACCCCGTCGCGCTGCTGGGAATGAAAGGAAAGCGGCTGGAAGCGCTCTTGTTTGCCAACCCGCCGGAAGAAGGCGACTCTGAAGCGAACGCCCTCATCTTCAGCGAAACGGAGACAGAGGAAGTCGCCGCCTATCTTGCCAGCGGCGGGGTCTTCCCCGACCTTGACAGCGAGGACCTGCCCAACTGCCTGAAATCTTTGATGCGGCGCATGAAAGCGGTCGGCGCCGCCTGTTTGCCGGTCAAAAAGAATGGGACCTTATCCGCCGTTCTGACGGTAGGCTCCAGAGACCAGCAATTTTCCAGCGTTACCGCGCAACCCTACACCAACCTGGCAGACTTAATCTCCGTGACGCTGGAAAAGGCGGAGGCGATTCGTCAGATGCAAAAGCACCTGCGCGACGCCGAAGCGCTCGCTTCGATGAGCGAGGCGATTTCCACGTCCGCCGACCAGCAAACTTTCTTCCGCGCGCTCCACGCCAAGATACAACAAATGATTGGCAACTACAATTTGATTGTCGCCCTGTACGATGAGAGGACAGACACCATCAGCGTGCCATTCAGTTACGAAGACGGAAAGTTTCTGCAGATTGACCCCTTCCCCCTCGGAGAAGGTCTGACCTCCATCCTGATTCGCACGCGCCAGCCGCTGATGCTGGTGGAAGACACAGAGCGAAAAGCCGCCGCGCTCGGCGCAAAAGTCGTCGGCAAAGCGGCTCGTTCCTGGATGGGCGCTCCCATGATGGTGCAAAACCGTCCCATCGGCGCTCTGATTATCCAAGACACGGAACGGGAACGCGCTTTTACGGAAGACGACTTAAGGTTCTTTTCCGCCATTACCAACCAGATTGCCGGAGTTATTTACAACGCCCATCTCTTGGAAGAAAGCCAGCGGCGGGCGCTGCAAGTCGAAACGGCGGCGGAGATTGCGCGCGATATTAGCAGTTCCCTCAACCTCGACGACCTCCTCATCAAAGCGGTGAATTTCATTCAAAAACGCTTTGACTTCTATCATGCCGCCGTTTTCTTGCACGACCTTCAGGGGGAATACACCGTCATCCGCGAGGCGACCGGCGAAACCGGCGCCCAAATGAAACGGGCGGGATACAAAATCGGCATCGGCTCGAAATCCATCGTCGGCTTTGTCAGCAGCAAAGGCGAACCGCTCGTGGTGGACGACACCTCCAAAGACGCCACTTACTACGCCAACCCGCTCTTCCCCAAAACCCGTTCCGAGGCGGCGTTTCCTCTGAAAGTCGGCGAGCGCATTCTGGGCGAGATAGACGTGCAAAGCGTCCAACCTTACGCGTTCACCGAAGACAAGCTGCGAAGTCTGCAAATTCTCGCCGACCAAGTGGCGATTGCGGTCGTTAATTCAGAGTTGTTCTCGGAGACTCAAGAACATCTTTCACAGCACCGCCTGCTGCACCACATCACCAGTTCAGCCGCCTCCGGCTCGACGCTCGAAGAGGCTCTGGAAAGCGCCGTCCAGGGGTTGAAAGTCACTCTGGGAGGAGACCGCGTTTCAATCCTCATTGTGAATCGCGAGAAAAACGTATTACAGGCAAAAGCGCACACCGGCTATGCAAGCGATATAGATTTGGAAGTGCCTATCGGAAGCGGCATTACCGGCTGGGTCGCCGCGAACAAACGTCCGCTGCGCGTTAAAGACGTTCACGAAGACCCGCGTTACATCCAATATAGTTCAAACACGCGCTCCGAACTGGCTGTGCCGCTGGTCTATCGCAATGAAGTCCTGGGCGTCCTGAACGCCGAAAGCGAAGTCCCCGACGGTTATAGCAAAAATGACGAGGAGATGCTTGGCACATTGGCTGGAAGTTTGGCGGCAATCATTGCGAATGCGCGCCTGCTCGAACAGCTGCGCGCCCAAGCGGAACGCGACCGCCTCATCTACGACGCCACCACCCGTATCCGCCGCTCGACGGATATTCAATCCATCATGGCGGCGACCGCCAGCGAATTGGCGCGGCTGACCGGAGCGCAGTACGCCAGGATTCAAGTTCAACCTGCCGACAGCGCGAAACAGGAAAATGTGTAATGACTGAGAGCAGCGTCTTACAAGAAGATATTTTCAATCCTCACGAAGAGACCCGCCTCTTATACAAGAAGTGGCGCGAGAAATTTGTCATGCCGCTGCTGGTGGGAACTTTGGCGTTGGGCATTCTGGTTCTCATTCCCACCGTCAACAGCGCCGAACACTGGCTGCTCCGCGCGCTCTTCATCGCCACCTATGTCATGGCGGGGGTCGTCACCGTCGTGAAATTTTCCTATACCGTCCGCATCGGCGTCTTCCTCTTCGGCGTCTATGCGCTGGGGTTGGCGGAGCTGCTTCGATACGGAATCCTTGGAGACGGAACTTTCTTTTTCCTGGGGCTGGTCGTTTTTTCCACATTATTGTTTTCCCCCCGCGCTGGGGTCATCTCCATTGCGCTTACCATGTTCACCCTGCTGGTAAGCGGCTGGTTGATGCTGAGCGAAATCATCCAGCCGTTTATCCCTCAAACTTCGAGCGCCGAACTTTCAGACTGGCTCAGCGGCAGCGCCATGATTCTCATGTTCGGAGCGGTCATCATCCTGGGTTTTCAGCGTCTCGAAATCGCCTTTCTGGAGGCGCAGCGGCGCGTGGATGAGACTTTGACGAACATCCGCGAAGAACGCAACAATCTCGAAAAACACGTCGCGGAACGAACGCAGCAATTACGCAGGGTCAATGAAATCGGGAGCGTCATTGCAGCCATTTTGGACCCTGAGGAACTGTTGACGCGCGCCGCCCAATTAATCAGCGATGAATTTGAGTGTTACCATACCGCAATCTTCCTAACCGACGCCAGCGGACAATGGGCGGAGCTAAAAGCGGCAGCCGGAGAAGCAGGCAAAGTATTGCTTGAAAACAAACACCACGCCAATCTCAACGGCAACAACCCTGTTGCAACCGCCATCCGCTCCAGACAAGCGTGCGTAATTGCGGATACCGCCGCTGAAGCGATTCATGCGGAAAACCCCGCCCAGCCCTTTACGCGCTTTTCGTGGCACGGAATCTCCATCGCCCCTCAATTCGAGCGCGCCGATAACCCCCTGCTGCCCGACACCCGTTCCCAAATTACCCTGCCGCTGATTGTGGGCGAACGCGTGATTGGCGCGCTGGAAATGCATTCCAAAACAGAAAACGCCTTCCTACCGCAAAACGCGGACGCTTATCAAAACATGGCAAATCAGGTGGCGATTGCGCTTGAAAATTCGCGCCTGTTCCGCGAAGCCCAGCAAAGCATCCGCGAAATGGACGCCACCCAGTGGCAATATCTCAAAGAAGCGTGGCTTTCGCTGGCGAGAGAGCAGAATTTCGATTACGCCCTCGGCGCGGAAGACGCTTTAAAAGGACAGCGCGCGCTTGAAATCCCGCTGACGCTGCGCGACCAAGTCATCGGGCGCATCAACCTGGCAGCCGCCGAAGGCTGGGGTCCTGAACAAAAAAGCCTGATAGAAGCCGTGGCTTCGCAAGCCGCGCTGGCGTTGGAAAACGCCCGCCTAGTGCAAGA
This sequence comes from Chloroflexota bacterium, assembly GCA_020217065.1. Lineage (GTDB taxonomy): Bacteria > Chloroflexota > Anaerolineae > Anaerolineales > Villigracilaceae > Villigracilis. The sequence continues at coordinate 7,580 of JAIWOB010000089.1, forward strand.
AAGCCAATCGGTAGCGATGCGCGAACGCCTGGCGAGCGAAATTACCGCCAAAATTTGGGCGTCGCGCACGATGGACAGCATTTTGCAAACGACCGTAAGGGAACTGGGACGGGCGCTCGAAGCCGCCGAAGTGAACATTTCCATCGGCGCGGGAGGAGAAAATGAATAATCTCCCGTCTCTGACAGCCTCCTCCTTCAACTACAAGAGTTGGCGCGAATCCTTCATCGTGGGCATCTTGCGCGTCAGCAGCGTGCTGGGAGCCGCCCTGCTGGCGGTTTCATTTCCAACGGCAACTTTCAGAGACCGCGCCATTTTCGTCGTCCTTTATCTTGCGCTGCTCGTCATAACGTTTGCGCCGGTGGAATACAAGATTCGCGCTCTTTTCCTCCTGTTGACTCCATACGCCATCGGCTTGAATTCCATTCTTGTCTGGGGACCCTGGCTGGACGGGAGCATATTCTTCATCGCGTTCATCGCCCTCGGCGCCCTGCTTTTCGACCAACGCGGCGATTTACTGGCGTTGGGATTAAGCGTCTTCACCCTGACCGTCATCGCCTTCCTTGAACAATTCGACCTGATTCAGCCGCCGAACATGCCCGCCGCCACGCCCCTTGACTGGATTGCCTACACTGTAAATTTCGTCATCGTCAGCGCCGTCCTTGTATTTGCCGTTCGGCTTTTGAAACAAGGCTTCTCGCAGGTCATACAAGAGGCGCAAAACGCCGTACAGGCGTTGACGCACGAACGCGCCCAATTGGAAAACCGCGTTCGTGAACGAACCGAAGAGATGGAAGCGCGGGCAGCCCAGTTGCGTTCCTCCGCCTCCATCTCAAATACGATTGCCGAACAGCGCGGCGTCGTCGAGGTCTTGGAGACGGCGACGCGGCTCATATCGGAGCAATTTGGCTATTACCACGTCGGCTTGTATTTGCTGGACGAACGCAAGCGCGTCGCCTTCCTGCAAGCGTCTTCTTCCGCCGAAGGCAAGCAGCGCATTGGTCAGGGACTTCGTATCGAGCCGGGCAGATTCAATCCTTTCTACCGCGTCATCGAAAGCAAACTTCCTCATTTCACCTCAGAGGACGACCCCGCCAATTTTTTCCGCGACAGCGACTTCCCTCTTACCCGCTCCCGCATGTTTCTCCCGTTGACCGTGCGCGGCAGCGTCATCGGAATCCTGGACCTGCACGCCAAACAACCGCGCGCCTTCAACAATCGAGACGCGGAAACCTTCCAAACAGTCGCCAACCTGGTGGCGATTTCCATTGAAAACGCCCGCTTGATGGAAGAAACGCAAAATCTGGCGCGTCAGGCGGAAGCGCACACATCCGCCCAAACGCGCGAAAACTGGACGAAATTCACCACCCGTCAGAAGCCCGCCTACCAATACACTCCGGCGGGAGTGCGCCCCCTTTTCAACCCCAATCCAAAAGACGATGGGGAAGGTTTGCGCGTGCCGCTCACCCTGCATGGGCAAACCATCGGCGTCATCACTATCAAGCGCAAGGGCGTCAACGCCGGCTGGAGCGAACGCGAACGCATCCTTGTGGAAAAAATCGCCGCTCAGGCGGCGCTGGCTCTCGAAAACAGCCGTCTGGTGGAAGAAACCCAAAAAAGAGCGCAGCGCGACCAGGTAGTGGCGAACATTTCAGCCCGCGTGCGCGAAACCCTGGATATCGAAGCCGTCCTGCGAACCGCCGCCACCGAATTACGAAAAGTCTTCGACCTTAAAGAGGCGGAAATCAGCGTCGGCAGTTTGGATACGGAGAAACCCAAGAAGCAGCGAGGCGTCCCGTGAGCCAATTAAGAAGCCCCATCACCTGGCGGTTGACCGTCCTCTTCCTTTTCCTATCCATGATTCCAATCAGCATGGTCTTTGTTTTCGTGCAATGGCAGCTGCGCGAAAACCTGATTGACACGCAATTAGACGTTGTGGCGGGTCACGCCCAAATCTACTTCTCAAACCTCGAAGACGCCCTGGAACGCCAGCAGGAAATCCAGGAAGTGACTGAAACGATGACGCAGAGCGCCGCCGGCGAGGAATACGCCCTGATTGCCGGAAACGGGACCTACCTGGCTCATTCCCGCGCGGAAAAAGTGGGCAGAAGCGCGCTCGAAGATTTCAGTTTCAGCGTTTTGCAAGCGATGCTGGCGCGGGAAACCACCGCCATCGTAGACGCGCAAAAAGGGTATCTCATCGGCGCATACCGCACTTCGTTGACCTCGCCATTGGCGGTCACTGTCGGCAGCGTGACGGAGAAAACCGCCGCGTTGAACGCGCTCACCCGCAGCCTTTTGATTCAACTATTCAGCGCGGTTCTGCTCATCTCTCTCGCCGGCGGCGCGGCGGCGCTGTTTACGCTCAGACCGTTGATTAAACTCGCCAATTACGCCAACGACCTCAGTCAGGGAAATCTTGA
>JAIWOB010000090.1 GCA_020217065.1 Chloroflexota bacterium
CTTGCAATTCGACGACAGGAAATTAAAGGGCGAGCTCGCCGTTCTTTCCGCCAGCCTGAAACGTCTTGCCTCCAGCGTGCAAACTTCCATTGCGTCTCTCGAAAAGCGCGTTGACGAACGCACCGCCGAATTGGAACGCCGCAGCAAATTGCTGCAAGCGGTCGCCGACGTAGGCAAAGCCGTCACGTCTTTCCGCGAACTTTCCGAACTGCTCCAGCAAACCGCGCATCTCATTCATGAAAACTTTGGGTATTACCACGTCGGCATCTTCCTTTTGGACGACCATAAAGAATACGCGACGCTGGCAGCCTCCAACAGCGAAGGCGGACGAAGGATGTTGGAGAGAAAACACCAACTCAAAGTGGGCGAGACAAGCATCGTCGGTTATGTGACCAAGAACGCCCAAGCCCGCATCGCTCTCGACGTGGGCAAAGACGCCGTCTTTTTCGACAACCCCGACTTGCCGGAGACCCGCTCTGAAATGGCGCTGCCCTTGGTCGCCGGCGGACAAACGCTGGGCGCCCTGGACGTGCAAAGCGCAGAGCCTGAGGCGTTCTCAGAAGAGGATATTTCGACCCTGCAAATTCTCGCCGAACAGATTGCCATCGCCATTCAAAACGCGAACCTTTTCAACGAAGCCCGAAAGGCGTTGGACGCCGCCCGCATCAGTTACGCCGAGCAAAGCCGCGAAGCGTGGAGCAAAATCCTGCGAAACCAGCCGCGCATCGGCTTCCTGGCGACGCCGCCTTCCACAACGCAAACGCAGGGCGAGCGTCTTGCCTCCAACCTCGCCAAAGCGATTGAATCCGGCGACATTATCTACGACAGCGACGGACTCACCATCAGCGTTCCGGTCAAGGTTCGCGGTCAGGTCATCGGCGCTATCCGCATGAAAAAATCGGAAATCGCAGACGCCTGGACCCAGGACGAAGTTAATCTGGCGCTGGCGCTGGCGGACCAGTTGAGCGGCGCATTGGAAAGCGCGCGTCTTTACCGCGAAGCGCAACAACTGGCGGCGCGCGAATCTCTCATTTCAGATATTTCAACGCGCATCAGCGCAGTTTCCCAAACGGACGCCATCCTGCGCGAGACGGTGCAGGAGTTGGGACAAAATCTCAGCGGCGCGTCGGTGACCTTCCATCTGCTCGACTCTTTTCTTGAGCCGCAGAAAGCGCAGACCCGAGACAAAGAAAAGCCCGCCTCCGCCTGGGGCGGCGGAAAGGGGGCGGCATGAAAATCAATTTTTCCAGACGTTTGCGCGGCGGCGAAGCGTATCGCGGAATGACAGGCGCGGCGCTTTCGGCGGCTGCCTCCGCCGTCGTCTGCGCTTATTCCATCTTCGCAGGCAGGGGAAGTCACGACCTGATATGGATGGTCAACCTCGCGGCGTTTACGCTCGCCAACCTTCGAACCTCCAAAGGGTTGCGGACGCCCTTCTTCCTGGCTGCCTGGATGATTGGCGGGTTCGCCGCCACAGGGTTGGCTGAAATGTACGGAGCGCTGAAAAACCCCTATCAGACAAACGCGGGGTATATTCTATTTCATTCGCTTTTGTTTGCCGCAAGCATGGCAATCATAACGGCGGTTCTCCGCAGGCGTCACTCGCTGCTGCAAACCGAAGCGGAGGAAAAAAACGCCCAACTCAAAGCCAACGACGAACTCCGCGAAATCAACCGCAGGCTGGAGGCGCAGTCCGAAGAACGCGCTCAAGAGTTGGCTCAGGTTCGTGAGAGACTACAAGAGCAATCCGCCCGCCTGAAAATTATCGCCGAAATTTCACAGGAAATCTCCTCCGCCGCCGAAGAAGAACTTCAAAGTTTGCTCGACCGCATTGTCCGGATAATCGGCGAAAAACTCGGATACGACCACGTCGGCTTATTCCTGCTGAACGAAAGTCGTCAATATGCCGTGCTGCGCGCCGCAAACAGCGAAGGAGGCAAAAGGATGTTGGAGCGCCGCCATCAGCTGCGAGTCGGCGGGACAGGCATTGTAGGATACGTTTCCCAAAGCGGACTGCCGCGCATTGCGCTCGACACCGGGCGGGACGCCGTCTTCTTCAACAACCCCGACCTGCCGCAGACTCGTTCCGAAATGGCGCTTCCTCTCAAACGCGGCTCCCGCGTTATCGGCGCGCTGGATATTCAAAGCAATCAGCCCTCCGCATTCCGAGAAGAGGACGCGATTCTTCTCGGCGCGCTTTCCAATCAGATTGCCCTCACAATTCACGCGGCAAGCGGAGAGGCTGAGCGCGATAAAGGTTTAGCCAGAAGGCGGCTGGGCGGGAAAAAACCAGGCGGTTACGTTTACAGCGCCGATGGCGCGGTTACGCCCGCAGCGGCAGCCGATACTCCTCTGGCGAAAAGCGCCGTCTCCAGCGGAGAAACCGTCTTCCGCTCTTCGAAGACTGCTCCCGCCGCCATGGCTGTTCCCGTCAAGTTCCGCGACCAGGTTATTGGAGTGATTCAAATCGAATCCGCGGAACAAGAGCGCTCCTGGACGGAAAACGAAATCTCCCTTGTGCAAGCCATTGCGGAACGCGCCGCCTTTGCGCTTGAAAACGCGCGCCTCTTCGAAGAAACCAGCCGCCGCGCCGAACAGGAACAAGCCATCGCAAGAGTCGCTTCGCAAATTGGCTCTTCCACCGATTTCGACCGCATCCTGCAAATTACGGTTGAGGAACTGGGGCGGACTCTGGGCGCGGCGCGCGCTTTTATTCAACTTGAACCGCCCGTCAAAGAGACGGACCGTTTATCTCAACCTGGGACGGATTAAAGGGATACCATGACACGCGCCTCCAACCACCTCCACTCAACGATGCGTTCCCCCGCCCGTCGGTTCAATTTGGGCGCAAAACTGTCCATCATGGGTATCCTGCTGTTGTCGCTTGCGTTTCTCGTGTCCACATTCCTGAGCGTTCGAGCGACCCGCAGCGCCCTATTGGAGACGATACAAAACGAATTAAAAGCCCAGGCGGAGTCGAAGGCGGAAATCATCCGCACCAACCTGATTTGGACGCGCGGCGTCGCCATGGATTTGGCAAGCGCAGCCGAAACCGAAGCGTACGACGAAGAAGCCCTGTTGCGGCTCATCCGCAACACCCTCAATCGCAACGAACAGGTCTTCGGCTCGACCATCGCCTACGAGCCCTACCGTTTTGCGCCCGAACTCTACTATTGGGCGCCGTATTACAGCCGCGCCGGCGGCGACCTTGCGTTTACGCAACTGGGCGTTCCCGAATACGATTACTTCAATAAAGACTGGTATGTCCTGCCGAAAGAAGCGAAAAAGGCGCTCCTCTCTCCCCCTTACTTCGACCTGGGCGGCGGCAACATTTGGATGGTCACTTGGAGCGTCCCCTTCTTCGACGAAACGGGCAACGTCAAAGGAGTTGCGACTTCCGACATCGCCTTTTCTCAATTTCAAGAAATCGTAAGCGGCATTGAGGTCGGTAAAAAAGGTTACGCCTTTTTGCTGGACGGGAAAGGCTCCATCCTGGGCATCAGCAAAAACGCCGGCGGCTATTATGAAATTATGGCGGATAACATGCTGACCAGCGTGCATTCGGCAAAAGCCCGAAATTGGGACGCGCTGGTCAACGAGATGCTTGCCAGCCGCGCCGGACTTTTAGAAGCGACCGACCCGCAAGGCGTCACCGTCATCGCCGCCTATACCCCAATTGGGTTGGAGACTGGCTGGTCTCTGGCGCTGGCGTTTCCCAAAACGGAACTTCTGGAAAAAGCCTCGGCGACTCAAAACACGCTCATCCTTTACTCGATTCTGACCGTATTGGTGTTTGGGCTGTTCCTATACGCCCTAACCGGCTCCGTCACTCAGCCCTTGCGGCGTTTGACGGAACGCGTGAGCCGTTTTTCCTCTGAGAGTCAGGAAGTGACCGGCAGCCGCCTGGCGGAAAGAATCGAAATCAGCACCCGCGACGAATTGGAAGACCTTGCGGAAGCCTTCAACCAAATGTCGAAAAACCTGGCGCGGGCGTTTGAGTCCCTCGAAGAAAAGGTGGCGGAACGTTCTCGCAACCTGGAGCGCCGTTCGCTTGAGCTGGAAACCATCGCCGAAGTGGGGCGCGAAATCGCCGTCATTCACGACCTGGACACCCTGCTCAACGCGGCGGCAAGCCTTATCCGCGAACGTTTTAATTATTATCACGTGGGCGTCTTCCTCATGGATGAACGCGGCGAGTTTGCGGCGTTGCGCGGCGCCAGCAGCGAAGCCGCCGCGAAGATGCTCGAACAAGGTCACAGACTCAAAGTTGGAGAGGAAGGTCTGGTAGGCGGCGTCGCCCGCACGGGACGGGCGCACATCGCCCTGGACGTCGGGACGAACGCGACTCATTTCGAAAATCCTTTGCTGCCGCTTACCCGCTCCGAAATCGCCCTTCCCCTACGCAGCCGCGGCGCAACCATCGGCGTTCTGGATATTCAAGCGGAAACCGAAGCCGCCTTTGGAGAACAGGACATCAAAGCGCTTCAACTGCTGGCGGACCAACTCGCCGCCGCCATCGAAAACGCCGAACTGGTGCAAAAAGTGGAAGCCGCATACGCCGAATTGAACAAAGCCTATCGCCTGCAAACCCAGAGCGTCTGGCAATCCGCCATCCGTCAATACCAAGGCTCCGCCTACGAATACGACGGAATCCAGGTGCGCCCCGTGCCGCAAGAGCTGCCGCAGCGCCTATTCGAACAATTGAAAAGCGGAAAACCGGTTCAATACACGGAAGAAGAAAAAGAGCGGGAAGGCGGAAAAAGCGTTTTGCTGGCGCCCATCATGGTATTAAATCAATTGGTCGGCGTTATCGGGCTGGAACAAACCGACCCCCGGCACGATTGGACGGACGAGGAGATTGCCGTCGCCGGGGCAGCCGCCACCCGCGCGGCAATCGCTCTGGAAAACGCCCGTCTGCTGGAAGAAAGCCAGCGGCGCGCCCTGAAAGAGCAGACCATCTTCAACGCCACAGAACGCGTCGGGTCCGCCTCAAGCGTCGAAAATATCTTGCGCGCCGCCGCCGAAGAAATTGAACGCGTCCTCGGCAGCTCCGAAGTAATCTTGCAATTTAATAACGACAACGCTTCTTCAACAAATCAAGAATAAAGATGCTTTAGAATATTCATGGCGGGCGGTTTGGTCCGCCCCAGGGTTTTTGCCGATAATGAATCATTCGTCCGACTCCATTGAGTTTTCTTACACGCGCTGGCGCGCCAGATTTCTGCGAAATACGCTCATCGGCGCGAGCGTCTTCGGTCTGGCGGCGGTCATTCCGGGCATTTTAGGCGCGACCAGCCCCCTTTACGCATGGCTTTATGCAGGCGCGTATCTGCTCGTTTTGACGCTGACTTTTTTGCCGGCGCCGGTCACGGCGAAAGCCTTCCTGCTTATAGGACTGGTCTTTGCGCTGGGCATCCTGGGGCTGAGCGAGACGGGAATTCGCGGAGACGCTCCCCTCTTCATGCTGGGAACTATCACCCTTGCGGCGCTGTTATTCTCATGGAGAGGCGGCTGGGCGGCGACAATCCTGGCAATGCTGACTTTCCTAGTGGACGGTTTTCTCGTTCTCAACGGTATGATAACCCTCTCCAGCGCGGAAGTCGAACCGGGAAATCTTCAAACCTGGGCAAGCGGAAGCACGGCTGTCCTCCTGCTTGCCGTCGTCATCGTAAACGGCATCCGCCTAACCCAGGAAGAATTTGGCAGGGCGCAGGAACGCGCCCAGGGCGTTTTGGACATTTTACGAAGCGAGAAGCGCACCCTTGAACAGCGCGTAGAGACCAGAACCCGCGACCTGGCGGAAGCCAGCCGCATCAGCGAATACCGCGCGCGCATGTTTGAGGCAATCGCCCAGGTCGCCCGCGCCATCATTTCAACGCAAAACCTGCAAGACCTCCTGCCCCAGGTGACTCAGGCAATTCACCAACATTTCGGCTTTTACCATGTCGGCATCTTCCTGATTAACGAAAGCGGAGAATACGCCGTTTTAAGCGCGGCAAACAGCGAGGACGGGCAAAAAATGCTGGAGCGGAATCACAAACTGCGCGTCGGACAAACCGGCATCGTCGGTTACGTGGCAGGGTCGGGCAAACCGCGCATTGCGCTCGACACCGGCGCAGACGCCGTCTATTTCGACAACCCCGACCTGCCTCAAACCCGTTCCGAGATGGCGCTGCCCCTCACGCAAAGCGGCGGACAGGTTATCGGCGTGTTGGATATTCAAAGCGTGGAGCCAAACGCCTTCCAGCGCGAAGATATCGAAATTCTCCTCACCCTGGCGGACCAAGTCTCCATCGCAATCACAAACGCGCGCCTCTACGAACAAACCCAAAAGACCCTGCTTGAGTCCGAAATGCTTTACCGTCAAAACCTGCTCTCAAGCTGGAGAAGATTCAGCCGCGAAAAGAAAATCGCCGGCGTGCGGCGCGCGGAAATGAAATCGGAATTGTACGCCGAAGCGCTGGAGCTGCCAGGCGCCCGGCAAGCGATTGCAAGCGGCGCCCCTTACTTCGAAAAAGACAAAGTTTCGCAAATGACCGTTCCCGTAAAACTGCGCGACGAGGTGGTTGGGCTGCTCAACGTCAAGGCGGACGGCAACCGCGCATGGAGCGAGGACGAATTGGATATTATCTCCGCCATTGTGGAACGCGCCGCGCTTTCCATCGAAAACGTCCGCCTTTTGGAAGAAAGCCGCATGGCGGCGGAAAAAGAACGCGCCATTGGAGAAATGTCGGCAAAAATCGGCGCAAGCGCGCAAATTGACATCATTTTGAAAACCGCCGTCCGCGAATTAGGCAGCCGCATTGGCAACGCCCAAGTGTCGATTGAGATTGGAAACCTTGAAGAATAAGCGTCGCCTGAGGCGACAGCGCCCATGAATAGTATGAACCGTCATCCGCGAATCCGTCAAGCCCCTTGGTACGCCCTTATCGGCGCCGCCTTCGGTTTCACTTTTCCCGTCATCGGAACGGCTCTTCAAGTTTTATTTTCGAGACAGCCCATTACCCTCGCCAATATGCTCCAGGCGCAGAGCGACTTTCCCTTGCTATGGGTGGTGGACACCGCGCCCATCGTGATTGGACTGCTCGCGGGGTACGCTGGCTTAAAGCAGGACGCGCTGGAAAACATCAACGACCAACTGCGCGCCAACGAAATCGAGTTAAAGAAATCCCAAACAAGCCTGGAAGAGCGCGTCCAAGAGCGCACCGCCCAATTGGAGGAAGCCAACCGCGCCAACGAGCGCCGCAACGCTCAACTTGAGACGATTGCGCGAATTGCCCGCGCGATTAATTCAATTCAGCGAATGGAAGAACTTCTTCCGAAAACCGCAGAGGCGATTTCGGAACAATTTGGGTTTTATTCCACCGGCGTCTTTCTGCTCGACCAGGCTGGAGAATACGCCCTCCTGGCTGCCGCCAGCGGTCCAGGCGGAGAGCGGATGCTTCAACGCAATCCAAAATTCCAGGTTGGAACAGGCGGAATTGTAGGTTTCGTCGCTAAAAACGGGCTGCCCCGCGTCGCCCTTAATATTGACAATAGCGGCGACCCCGACTTGCCGGAAACCCGCTCTGAAGCCGCGCTTCCCCTGCGTATCGGCAACGTTGTGTTTGGCGTCCTGAACGTACACAGCGCGGAGCCCAACGCCTTTAGCGATGAGGATATTAACCTCCTCGCCATCCTTTCCGACCAGGTAAGCGTCGCCATTCAAAACGCGCGCTCCTATGAAAAACTCCAGGAGGCGCTTACACAAGCGGAGGCGGCAAACGCGCAAAGCGCCAAACAGCGGTGGAGTCAACTCCAATCCAGCGCCATGCCGCAAGGATATTATTTCGACGGCATCGAAGCCAGAAAGATTGAAGATTCGAAGGCGGAATACGCCAGCGTCTTCTCCGTGCCGCTGACCCTGCGCGGCGTCCGCATCGGCGTTTTGCGGCTGAACAGCCCCGACCCGTCGCGGGAATGGAGCGAAGATGAAAAAGACATGGCGCGCGCCGCAGCCGAACGCGCCGCCATTGCGGTGGAAAACGCGCGCTTGTTGTTGGAATCGCAGCAAAGGGTCGTAAAAGAACAAACCATCGGCGGCATCTCGGCAAAAATCGGCAGCCAGAACGACCTTGAAAGCCTGCTTCAAACCGCCGTTCAGGAATTGGGCGCCGCGCTGTCCGACACGGATATCGCCATTCAAATTTTTAGAGACAAGCCAGGGTTATAAAAGCCCGGGAGAACGCCATGTTTTTAAGAGTTTCAAATTACCTTAAAAGCGAGAACGACGAAGACCCTTCCTTCATCCGATTGACGCGCAACATCGTGATTTTCATGATGCTGGTCAACGCCGCCGTGCTGCCTTTGGTCACAGGCTGGGTGGGCGGGGAAGGGGCGAGAAACCCGCTGGCGTTTGCCGTTTTGACAATCACCCTGATTTTAGAGGGAATTTCCCTGTATCTGGTTTTGCGGGGAAATCTATATATGGCGAAAATCGTCGTCCCGCTGGCGTTGATTGCGGCAATTACAATCATTTCGCTCGACCTCAATGGATTGAAAAGCGACGCGCTGCTGGGACTGCCGATTGTACTGGTGGTTTCCGCCATCCTGTTGGGACAAAGTTTTCTCGTCCTCATCGTTCCCATCGCCCTTTTTGCGGTTATCCTCATCGCCATTGTGGACTTAAGCGGGCGAATTCCATTCACGCCTTCCAGCCTGGGCGACGCGATTATCGTTCCCGTTTTACTCATTGGGAGCGCGGCGGCGATTGAATTAATGAGCGGCAGGCTCGCGGAAAGCGTCCGCCGCGCGCGCGAAAGCGAAAGGTTATACCGGGAAGAAAACGTCGAGTTGAACGAATTGCGCGCTGTCTTGGAAGAACGCGTCAGACAACGCACGGAGGAATTGGACGCCGCCAATCGTTCCAATCAGCGGCGCGCCCGCCAGTTCGAAGCCATCGCGCAAGCGAACCGCGCCATTGCCTCCGTTCAGGACCTCGACACGCTCCTGCCGCGTATCGCGCAAGTCATCAGCGAGCGCTTCAATTTCTATCACACCGGCATTTTCCTCATAGACAAAGAGCGCCGCTTCGCCGTTTTGAGAGCGGCAAGCAGCGAAGGCGGAAGAAAAATGTTGGAGCGCGGGCATAAACTGGAAATCGGTCAGTCGAGCATCGTGGGCTTTGTCGCCGCGACAAACCAGCCGCGCATCGCCCTCGATGTCGGCGGCGACCCGGTTCACTTCGAAAACCCCGACCTGCCTCAAACGCATTCTGAAATCGCCCTGCCGCTGCAATATGAAGGGCGAATTCTCGGCGTCTTGGACGTGCAAAGCGACGAACCAGAGGCTTTTGGACAGGATGACGTAGAAGTTCTATCCACGCTCGCCGCCCAGGTGTCTATCGCCATCCAAAACGCCTTAACGCTTGAGAACGCCCAAAAGGCGCTCTCCGAGTCGAGGCTTGCGTTTGAACAGAGCGTGCATGAAGCCTGGCGGCTGATGCGCCCCAAAGCCGCCCGCACAGGATTCCGCTTTAACGAGGCGGGCCTCGCCCCTCTGGAAGAGAATTTGGACGGAGACCACATCCGCGAGGCAATCTCCAAAGGACAAGCCGTTCTCGCAAGAGAAAAAGATGAGGCAAAAAAACTAGCCGTTCCCATTCGCCTGCGCGGACAGGTGGTTGGCGCGCTGCACGTGCAAGCGCGCAACCGGCGCAGCCTGACAAGCGACGACCTCGACATTGCCCAGGCGATTATGGAACGCTTGTCGCTTGCGATTGAAACCGCCACCCTGATTCAATCCACGCAGCATCGCGCAGACATCGAACGGCTTACCGCGCAAATTTCGTCCAGAATCGGCTCCTCCACCCGCTTCGAGACCATTTTGCAGACCGCCGCAGAGGAACTCAGCAAGGCGCTGGGCGGTTCGGACGTTCTGGTGCAAATTGAACCGCTTTCCGTCGAAATGGAAATCGAGGGCTAAGGAAGGGCAAATGAAAAAAAGTCTCTTTCTCGGCATC
>JAIWOB010000091.1 GCA_020217065.1 Chloroflexota bacterium
CTTGCGCTCGTCTTTTTGACAGCCTGCGCCGCTCCGGCGGAACAGAGTCCCACCCCGCCTCTACGAGTGGGCTTCAACGAATGGTGGGGCGATTACACCCTGCTGGTGGCGCAGGAAAAAGGATTGTTCGAGAAATACGGCGTGAAAGTGGAAACGGTTTACCACGAAAATTATTCGGATTATCTAATCGCCCTGGCGTCCGGACAAATAGACGCCGCCTTTATCGGCATGGGCGACGCAATTAATATCAACCGCCAATACCCTATAAGCGTCGTCGCAGCGTCGGACAACGGAGGCATAGACGCCATCATCGCAGCGCCCGAAATTTCCTCCATCCGCAGCCTAATGGGAAAGAAAGTGGGAATTACGGTCGGCACTCAATATGAACTTCTCGTTATAGAAATGCTGCGCAGCGCCGGCATGAGCGGCGGCGACGTCTCCATTATCAAAGTGGACCCGGAGGACGCTGTGGAAGCGTTGAAAAGCGGGCAGGTGCAAGCGGTTTACACGTGGGAGCCTTATCTTTCCAGAGCGCTTGCCGAAGGGTATCAAATCCTCTATCAGGATACAACCCTGCCGCTCTTTCCAGACGTGATTGCCTTCCAACGCTCCATCGCCGAACAGAGACCGGACGAGGTCAAAGCCTTTCTAAAAGCGTGGTTTCAGGCGGTGGAATACCGCCTGCAGCGAGAAGGAGAAACCCGCGAAATCGCCGCCCGCTACTTAAATACGAGCGCGGAGGAAATCGAGCCGGATTACAACCTCAAACTCTTCACCCTGAACGATAACAAAACCCTCTTGGATGTACGTCAGGCAAATTCGATTTATCAGGTCGCCAATACAACCTCGGAATATTTAGTGACCATCGGCGCGCTCACTGACCTGACAGACCCGCTTGAGTTTATCCGTCCTGACTTTCTACCTTAAAGAGAAATCGAATGAATCAACCGTCCTTCCACGACCATGTCGAAGAAAGCCGCAGAAAACACGCGCTGACAATCAGTCTGACGACCGCTGTTGTCTTTCTGCTCCTTACCGTTGTTCTGGGTCCCATCGCCTATTTTCAAAACGGTCTGAACGGTTTATGGGGAGTGGCTATTACAGGCGCGACGTCGCTGGCGGGTTTTATCAGCGCGGCGCAAATTTCGCGCGGGCGGGTTAACGCCGGGGCGGCGACGCTTATCGCTACAATCTTAATTCTGTCCTGCGCCTTGCCGTTCCTCTCGCAGGGTCAGGGGCTGGCGCTTGGCGCGATGGCGGTGGTCCTGGTCGCCGCCATTTCTAACGCGGCGTTAACCCCCCGGCTGGCAAGCCGCGCCATCACCGCCGCTTTTATTGTCGCGGTGATAATCGCCGTTACTGACTTATACCTGCCCGCCAGCGGACTGCCTACCACCCCCGTTTATACAAACGCCATCGCAATCCTGATGGTGTTGGGATACGGCTTCCTTATCTTTAGAAATTTTCCAACCTACGCGCTGCGAACAAAAATTATCGTTGCGTTCCTCCTCATTACCATCGTCCCGCTGGTCATCTTGAGCGTCATCAACAGCGCTTATACGACGCGGGCGATTCAAACGCAAAGCGAAGCGGAGTTGTCCCGGCTTGCAGCCGTCGCCGCAGAGTCGGTGGAGAATTTTATCCGCAACCAACTTGATAACGTCAACACGGATTCAAAGCAAACGCCCTTTCTGGATTATCTGGAAGAGCCGGCGTATCTCGACGACGAGAAGAACGCCAGCCGCGCATTAATCGCACTGACTCGAAAAAACCCCATCTTCATCCGTTCCGCGGCAATTTTGAACCCAAACGGCGTCAATGTTCTCGACACGCTGGAGAGCAATAAAGGGCGGGACGAGTCCGCTTTTCTTTACTTTAACCGCCCAATGAAAAACGGACTTCCGTTTGTATCCAATATCATTTTCCGCGGGAACACGCCCAGCATTTATTTCAGCGCGCCCATTAAAAATGTGAGCGGCAAAACCATTGGGGTTTTGCGCGTCGAATATCATGCCGCAATCTTCCAGTCCGTCATTCAAAAGCTGGCGCAGGAGAACCCCGCCGCCGGCGTCGCCCTCGTAGACATCACCACTTATTTGAGAATCGCCGACAGCGGCAGCCGCGAGAACCTGTTCAAAACCTACAAGAATTTCACCGAAGACGAACTGGTAGCCATGCAGTCGGACGGACGGCTGCCTTTGGACCCGCTGCGCGGCGCCAGCGAACAGGTTGTCAACGGCGTCAACGCTCTTGAACAGCAGCCCATCTTCTATCTATATTCTGAGGACAACGCCGCCACAGAGGTCTTTGCGGGCAAATTCCTCAAGACGCGCCCCTGGGCGGCTCTAGTCAGTCAGCCGACGGAAATCTACCGCGCCGCAGTGCGACAACAACAAAGAACGAACGTATTGATTTCAATAGCGTTGGTTGTCTTAAGCGTGAGCGCGGGGTTCTTCGTCTCGCAAATTCTAACCTCTCCGCTCGCCGCCCTTACGCTCACCGCCGAAAAGGTCACCGCCGGCGACCTGAACGCGGAAGCGCAGGTTAGAACCGAAGACGAAATCGGCGCTCTGGCTGCCGCGTTTAACCGTATGACGTTCCAGCTAAAGCAAACGCTGGGCGGGCTGGAGCAACGCATCGCCGAGCGCACCGCCGACCTGGAAATCTCGCGCCAGCAAAGCCTGAAACGCGCAAATGAATTACAAGCCATCGGCGAAATTTCCAAAACCATCGCCAGCGAACAAAAAATCGAAATCCTGCTCCCATTAATCACCCGCCTGGTCAGCGAACGTTTTGGCTTTTACCATACGGGCATCTTTCTTCTGGATAGCACAAAGCAGTTCGCCGTCTTGCAGGCGGCAAGCAGCCCTGGCGGCAAGAAAATGCTGGCGCGCGGGCACAAGCTTGAAGTTGGCGGAAACAGCATTGTGGGATACGTTGTCAGTCGCGGCATCCCCCGCATCTCCCTGGATGTGGGTCAGGATGCGGTCTATTTCAACAATCCAGACCTGCCCACCACCCGCTCCGAGATGACATTGCCCCTCAAAGTCCGCGACCAAATCGTCGGCGCGCTGGACGTTCAAAGCGAAAAACCCGGCGCTTTTACTCAAAACGACGCCGATACCCTCAGCATTCTGGCGGACCAGGTCGCAATTTCGATTGAAAACGCGCGCCTGTTCGCCCAAACTCAGCAAGCGCTGGACGAAGTGCAGACCCTTTACCGCCAAAACGTTCAGGAAGGCTGGAGTCTCTTCAGCCGCGAAAGAGAATTTATCGGATACCGTCAAAGCCAGGCGGGCGGAAAACGCTTGAAAAAGGTTTTCGAAAACGATGAAATCCGGCAGGCGGTCAACCGCGGCGCAACGCTCGTCTTCCACGCCGACGGCGTCACCCAGGAAGCCAGTATCGTGTCGCCGATTAAACTGCGCGGGCAAATCATTGGCTCCATCAACATTAAGGCGCCCGTCATGCGCCGTCCCTGGTCGAACGACGAGACAAACCTTGTCGAAACAATTTCGGAACGTCTTTCGATTGCTTTGGAAAACGCCCGCCTGATTCAGGAATCCCGACTTCAGGCAGCCAAGCAGCAGAAAATCAGCGAAATCACGGGCAAGATAGGCGAATCCATCAACCTGAAGAACGTGCTGCAAACGGCGGTGGAAGAGTTGGGACGCGCCCTGCCCGGCTCGGAAATTGCGCTGCGAATCAAAGGCGAAGAGAAGTAAGCGAGCGAACGAATGAAGGAGTCCTTGGCGTTGCAAACGATGAACACTCAACCAGGCAAAGAAACGCCGCCGGAAAGCGAACGTTTCGGTTTCTGGGGAAGGCAGCCGCTGGCGCGCAAGATATTTTTGGCGTTCGGCGTTCTGTTTGTTTTTATGGGTTTGATTGCCAGCCTCGCCCTTAACGGCTTACGCAACACCCAATCCGCCTATGAAGACGCGCTTTCGCAGGGCGGCGAAATCCGACGGATATCGGACGAACTGCAAACCAGCCTGCTGCAAGCCCGCTTTAACGAAAAGAGTTTCCTCTTAAATTGGCGCGAAGAAGGATATTTCAACGCGTTCAATCATTACGTATCTCCTTATAAAGGGCATCTCGCCGATATGCGCGCCCAAATCCAAAGCCTGGAGGAGTTTTCCACCCAGGCGGCGGTTAATTTCCCGGACGACGAAGCCCTGCAAAAATATACCGCCGACATCGCCTCCCTAACGCAAAACGTGGACGACTACGAAAAGAATTTCGACGCCCTTGTCCGCGCATACCAGCAAAAAGGCTTCGACGAGGATACCGACATCGAAAGCCGCTTCCGCCTTGCCGCAAGAAAAATCGAAGCCAAATTTTTTGGGCGCGCCTTTGCCGGGACGGAAATCGAAAAATTGCAAAACCTCTTCGCCCGCATCCGCCTCAACGAAAAAGACTACCTCTTAACGACGGATAACAATTTCATCAACGCGGTCGAAATGCTCCTGCCGCAATTCAAAGGTCAGATTCGCGTCACCCAGGAACTCACCGAAAGCGAAAAAGTTGAGCTGCTGGCGCTGACGGATGAATACTTCGCCGCCTTAAAAACGCTGTCGAGACTGGACGATGAAATCGCCGAATATAACCGCGCCCTGAGTAAATCCGCCGCCGAAGTGGAAGTGGCGGCGGCAAGAATTAGAGAAGCGGGCGAAACGCTGGTAAATCGCGAAATCGAACAGGCGCGAGAAAGCAGCGCGCGCACGCTGACCTCCACCCTGTTCGCCTTTATCGCCGCCCTCGGCGTTTCCATCCTGCTGGCAGCCGCTTTCTCGCGGCAAATCACCCGCCCCCTGACGCTCTTAACAAGAGTCGCAAAGGAAATCGTGGAAAGCAATTACGTCGTTTACGCCAGGGTGACTTCAGCGGACGAAATCGGCGTTTTGGCGCAAACCCTTAACAATACGAGCGTTCAATTGCGCAACGCCCTTCAGAGATTGGAGCAGCGCGCGCAGGAATTACAGCAGCAGGCAAAACGGCTTGAAGAGGCAAACCTCCAAAGCCAGGAGCGCGCCCAACAAATGCAGACCATCGCTGAGATTGCCCGTTACATCTCCGCCGAAAAGGAACTGGACCAACTCCTGCCGCTGATTACCCGCATAGTCAGCGAACAATTCGGATTTTACCATGTGGGCATTTTCCTCCTTGACGAGAGCGGGAAATACGCCAACCTGCGCGCCGCCAACAGCCCCGGCGGACAAAAAATGCTCAAACGCCGCCACCGCCTCGAAGTCGGTCAAGTCGGCATCGTCGGCAATGTGACAGCCACGGGCAACCCGCGCATCGCGCTCGATGTCGGCGCAGACGCCGTCTTCTTCAATAATCCCGACCTGCCCGAAACCCGCTCCGAAGTGGCGCTGCCGCTAAAAATCGAAGGGAAAGTGATTGGCGCGCTGGATATTCAAAGCGTCGAAGTCAACGCCTTTTCAGAGCAGGACCTTGAAGCGCTGAGCGTCCTGGCAGACCAGGTGAGCATTGCCATTCTTAATGCGCGGCTCTTAAGTCAACTGGAAAAATCTCTGGCGGAAGCGACCGCCCTGCAACGTCAATACCTGCGCGAAACATGGAGCAGACTGCCCCGCCGCGAAAAAATCAGGGGATACCGCTACGCCGACGGCGACTCCGCGCCTTTAGATGACAAGACTGACCTGTCGCTTGAAGCGGGCTCGGCGAACCGCAACATCGTAAACGTGCCAATCCTCCTGCGCGGCGAGACCATTGGCGAACTTTCCATACAAACGCAGGAAAACCAGCGCCTCACGCCGGAACAAATGGAATTGGCGCAGGCAGTGGCGGAACGGGTCGCCATCTCGGCGGAAAACGCCCGCCTTTTCGACGAGACCATCCGCCGCGCGCAAAGCGAGCGCATTGTTTCGGATATTGCCTCCAAGATTGGCGCCTCCTTCCGCACCGAAAGCATCCTGCGAACCGCCGCCTCCGAACTCAGCCAGTTGCTGGGAGACGCCGATATTCTCATCAATCTCAAACCGACGAAAATTGAAAGCAAGGAAACCAAATGAAAAGCCGCCGTTTTTATCCCCTGTTTTTATCTTTAATCCTTACCCTGTTGGCTTCCTGCGCCGGACTATCCGTCCAGCCGCCAACCCCTACCGCCCCACCCGTGGTTATTTTGAAGGCATCCGGTTCCGGGACTGTCACATTAACGCTTCAGGCGCTCGCCCCCGACTTTGAAGAGGCTGTACCCAACTACAAACTGGAAGTATTGCCCGGTAAAAGCACAGGCAGCGGCGTGACAGGCATCCTTGAAGGACTGCTGGATGTGGCGGCAATGGCGCGCCCACCCAAAGACGAAGAAACCGCCCAAAATATCAAATACTATGAATTTGGCTTGGTCGGGCAGGCGCTCATCGTCCACCCCACGGTGACGGGCGTGGAAAGTTTGAATCGACAGCAGGTGATTGACATCTTCTCGGGCAACATCGCCAACTGGGCGGAGGTGGGCGGACCGGACATGCCAATCGTCCTCTACGTGCGCGACGAAGACGATTCCAGCACGAAAGGATTGCGAAAAGCCATTTTTGGCGAAACGCCGTTCGCAGAGAATGCGAAAACGATTTTCAGCCAGGATGAAATGGCGCTTTCGGTGGAAGGCACCGCTGGCTCAATTGGGATTGCGGGCTGGCCCTCAATCCTGGCGCTTCAATCGAAGGTAAACGCCGTCGCCATTGACGGAGTCCGCCCCGACGAACCCGCCTATCCCATCCTCGATTCGGCGGGGATTGGATATTTGTCCCAACGTGAAAGCGATATCCAACCGTTGCTAGACTGGCTTTCTTCAGCGGAAGGTCAGGCTGCCTTACGCGCGCTTGGATTTGTCCCGTCAAAATAATGGGCGCTTATTGTTCGCAGACGGCTGGCGCGGGACGCCCATGCAAACGACTGCAAGGAGCAGACTGAAATGCGGTTTTTGGAATCCATCAAGAAACTAACCCTGGGCGCGAGGCTGAATATCCTGGCTTTCGTGATTTTCAGTCTCCTGCTGCTGGGGATGGTCCTTGCCACTAACTATAGCATGGACAGTTTCATGCTTCAGGCGGGTCGCCAGAATGTCGGTCAGGCAGCCGAGACGGTTCAACTGCGCTTTGACGAAATCGAAACCGAAATCCTGAATAACGCGGCGGCTCTCTCCAGGAATCTTGACTTGTTGAAAGCCCTCAAAGACGGGGATGTCCGCCCCGTTCAATCCGAGATTCTGATAGAAGCCGCCCGGTTCGATTTCGACGACGCCGATGTTGTCAACGCCAACGGCGAGCGTTTATTCGATATAAACGCCGAGAACTCGGCGGACGAAGACCGCCTTATCAAACTGGCTTTGCTGGGTTTCGACGCCACCGGTATCGTCCTGGAAGCGGGGGAAATCGCCCTTGCCGCCGCCGTTCCTATTTCCGACGAGTCGGGCGCAATCATCGGCGCGGTGATAGGCGGGCGCGCTATTGACGACGAAATGCTTCTGAGAGTCAACAATTTTTCGAGACACAGCCTTGACATAGCCCTAATCTTCAACGGCGTCATCGCCGCCAGCGAATTCGAAAGCGCCGAAGAAATGGAGGCTTATTCGCCCTTGCTGCTGGAGGCGAACGCAATCGGAGAAGCGCTCAATGGTCGGACCGTCATCGGGAATGAGTTGGTCGCAACAGGTCCCTCGGATGCGCCGCATCTATTCGGGCACGTTCCTCTCACCATCGGCGGCGAGACCCGCGCCGTCATCGGTCTTGCGGTCAACATGGGCGAACTGGCAGCCGCCAAAAGCGGATTGATTTCCAATCAACGCGGCGTGTTTGCCTTTTTCGCCATCATCGGCAACATCATCCTGGCGTTCTTTGCCGCCTCTCAAATTTCCAAACCCATCCGCCAGATTCAGAAAGCGGCGGACAAAATAGCCGGGGGCGATTACACGCAGCGTGTGACGACCGCTTCGCAAAACGAAGTGGGGCGGATGGCAAACTCATTCAACCGCATGGCGGAACAACTGCAAAATTTGGTGGCGGGACTGGAAGAGCGCGTGAAACAGCGCACCGCAGAGTTGGAACATCGCAGCGCGGAACTCGAACGCGCCTCAAAGGAAAGCGAAAAACGCGCCCAGAACCTGCAAACAATCGCCGAAATTGGTCAATACCTTTCCGCCGAAAAGGACTTGGAACATCTGCTACCCCTGATTGCGCGCACGGTAAGCGAGCGCTTCGGGTTCTACCATGTCGGCATTTTCCTCCTAAACGAAAGCGGGAGATACGCCGTCCTGCGCGCGGCAAACAGCGAAGGCGGGCAAAAAATGCTTGCCCGACAGCACAAGCTCGAGGTCGGTCAAGTCGGCATCGTGGGCAATGTGACAGCCACAGGCGTCCCGCGCATCGCGCTCGATGTCGGCGCGGACGCCGTGTTTTTCAACAATCCCGACCTGCCGGATACTCATTCTGAAATGGCTTTGCCCTTGACCGCGCGCGACAAAGTCATTGGCGCGCTCGACGTGCAAAGCGTCGAACCTAACGCCTTCACGGAGTCCGATATTTCCACCCTCAGCCTGCTGGCAGACCAGATTGCCATCGCCATTGACAACGCCCGCCTGCTGGAGGAATCCCGTAACGCCCTCGAAGAATCCCGCTCTCTCTTCCGAGATTACCTTACTGATGCGTGGCAAAAGAAATCGGCGTACGAAATCATGGGGTATCATCAAACTCTCGCGGGCGGTCAATTGATTAGCGGCGAAGAAAGCAAAGACGCCGCCGGCGACGAAAAAGGAGCGCTCACCGTGCCAATCAAGCTGCGCGGTCAGGTGATTGGAACCCTCAACATCCGCCCTAACGCCGAGGAAAGAGAATGGAGCGACGACGAAATCAATATTGTGCAAGCCGTCTGTGACCGCCTCGGTCTCGCCTTGGATAACGCCCGCCTATTCGAAGAAACTTCCTCGCGCGCCTCGCGTGAACGGCTGGTCACAGAAATCACGACCAAGATTCGCAGCGTCACAGACCCGCAGGAAATGATTCATACCGCTGTGAAAGAACTACAGCGCGCGCTTAACGTCAAACGGATTGAAATTGTCCCAGGAAAGTTGGAGATTGCGGAGCATTCAGAAGATGGAGGAAGTTAGCCATGTATAAGACGATAGCCGTATCCAATGAAAAAGGCGGAGTGGCGAAAACGACCACCACCATATCCCTCGGCGCCGCCTTAGCCGACCTGGGACGCCGCGTCTTGTTAATTGATTTGGACGCGCAAGCCAACCTGACCCTGGCGCTGGGCTTTGAGCCAGCCGAGCTGGAACACACCTCCAGCGCCGTTCTGCTCGACAACGCCCCCCTGCTAAGCGCCTTGCGACAAACCGAAATCCCCAGCCTCGACCTGATTCCCTCCAATTTGCGGATAGAAACCTCGGAACAGTTTCTGCCGGTGCGCACTCATTACGCCTCCACCTTAAAGCGGGCAATCGCCAACGCGCCCAACCTTCCTTACGACTATATCCTTCTGGACTGCCCGCCTTCGCTGGGCGCCGTCACCCAAAATGCGCTTACCGCCGCAGACCTGCTGCTCATCCCCACCCAGGCGGAATATTTCTCGGCGTACGCCCTGCGTAATATGATGACTCTTGTCCGCCGCATTCGAGAAGAGGAGAACCCCAGCCTGGCGTACCGCATCCTGGTCACCATGCTCGACAATAGAAACCGCACCCACCGCAACATTCACGAACAACTTCGGGCAACCTTCGGCGAAGGCGTCTTCAGCACGGTAATTGAAATGGACACAAAATTGCGCGAAAGCTCGATTGCCGGTATGCCGATTTCGCGGTACAAGCCCGGCGCGCGCGGCGCCACTCAGTACCATGTGCTTGCCCAGGAAGTCATGGAATATGTCAAAGAAACCCAAAATCAACAAGCGGCTTGACAAGTTATTCCAGGGATTTTCTCCGGAAGACAGCGGGATAATCCCTCCGCCGCCCCAGAAAACCGCGAAAGAAACGACG
>JAIWOB010000092.1 GCA_020217065.1 Chloroflexota bacterium
ACTCCGCCGCAGGCGGAGCCCGCTTCCGCGCAGGTCAAGCCGCTTCCACAGTCTGCGCCGGCGAAACGCGCCGTCACCGCGCCGATTGCCGCCCCAGCGGAAGTCGCCGCCGGGCAGGAAAACGCCGTCGTCGCCTATGCCGTCAATATTAAGACCGGTTACGAAGATTGGTCCACCCTGCTGGTCATGGACGAAGACAAACAACGGCGCTGGACAAGCGAAGAAGAAGCCCTTGTTAAACAAGTCTCCGACCAATTATCGCTGGCGCTCGAAAACGCCCGCCTGTTTCAGGAAGCGCAAAGGCGCGCCGAAGAACTCGCTTTTATCAACCGCGTGGTCAGCGCCCTTGCCGCAGCCCGCAGCCTGCAAGAGGCGCTGGGAACCGCCATCCGCGAAATTGTCCAATCCCTTCCCGTATCGCGCGGAGCGATTGGTCTGCTGGACGATGGCAGGCAAAATCTGGAAATCGTCGCCGAACACTCGAAAGCCAAGCATATTCGCGGTTCGCTGGGACTACGCATTCCCCTCGCCGAAAACTTCGTCACCCAGAAAGTCGTCGCTTCCAAACAGCCGTATATCATCGAAGAGCCGGCGAAGAACCCCGCCCTTTCCGCCGAAACTCAGGCGGAATACCGTCGTCTTGGAATCTGGCATTCGGTTATCTTTCCCATTGTAGTCAACGACCAAACGGTCGGCACGTTGGGCGTGGATATTGCCGAAGAGAAAACGCGCCTGGGCGAAGGGGAAATCAAATTGCTGGAAACCGTTCTCTCCCCCGTCTCCGCCGCCATCAGCCGCCTGCGCGCGGAAGAAGCCTTGGCAAGGTCGGAAGCCGACTTGCGCATCCTGTTCCGTTCAATGGAAGACGTCGTTCTGGTGTATGACGGAGACGGTCGCTACGTCCGCATTGCTCCAACCAACCCATCGCGCCTGGTAAAACCGCCGGAAGAGCTTCTGGGAAAACTCATCCACGATGTGCTTCCCAAAGAAAAAGCCGACCTTTTCCTGGACGCCATCCGTCAAACCCTGGAAAGCGGCGAGACCCGCCAAATCGAATACGATTTGCAAATTGGAAACGAGGTCTTCTGGTTCCTGGCAAACCTGACCAAACTCGACGAACGTCACGTCTTTTGGGTGGCGCGCGACATCACTGAGCGCAAGAAATCGGAAGAGGCAATCCGCCGCCGCAACGAATATCTCGCCGCTTCCGCTGAAATCGGCAAAATCATCACATCCACCCTGGATTTGAACACCATCTTCGCCCGCACCGTCAATTTAATTAACGAGCGTTTTGGCTATTACCATGCGGGCATTTTTATCGTCGAAGAAACCGGTTTCAACGCCGTGCTGCGCGAAGCGACCGGCGAAGCCGGCAAGGCGATGAAAGAAAAGAAACACACCCTTGCGGTGAACGACAAATCCATCGTCGGCAAAGTGACGATGGACGGTCAGCCGGTGGTGGTAAACGACGTAACCGCCGACCCGCTGCACAAATTCAACCCCCTCCTCCCCGAAACCCGCGCCGAAGCCGCCATCCCCCTGCGCGTCGGCAGCCGCATTATCGGCGCGCTGGATATTCAATCCAAACAGAGCGGCGCATTTTTGGAAGACGAAATCTCCGTCCTGCAAACGCTGGCGGACCAGGTGGCGGTCGCCATTGACAACGCGCGCTCCTTCGAACTCTCGCAGCAAGCGGTGATGGAGATGCGCGAAATTGACCGCATCAAGACCCAATTCCTTGCAAACATGAGTCACGAATTACGCACGCCGCTCAACTCCATCATCGGCTTTTCGCGCGTCATTCTCAAGGGGATTGACGGTCCCGTCACCGAATTGCAGCAGCAGGACTTGACCGCCATCTACAATTCAGGACAGCACTTGCTGGGCTTGATTAACGACATCCTCGACCTTTCGAAGATTGAAGCCGGCAAGATGGAACTCGCGTTCGACGAGGTGAATATCGCCGACATCACCAACAGCGTTCTCTCCACCATGACGGGGTTGATTAAAGACAAGCCCATCCAATTGAAGCGTCTGATTCAACCGGACCTGCCGACCGTGCGCGCCGACGCCATCCGCATCCGTCAGGTGATGATTAACCTTTTATCCAACGCCGCCAAGTTTACAGACGAAGGCGTAATCACCGTGGAAGTGAGTCTCCAACCCGCGCAGAGCGGGCGCAGCGAGGTCAGAGTAAGCGTCACCGACACCGGTCCCGGCATTTCGCCGAAAGACCAGGCGAAACTCTTCCAACCCTTCTCACAGGTGGACGATTCGCCCACGCGCAAGACGGGCGGCACGGGCTTGGGGCTTTCCATCTGCCAACACATTGTCAATATGCACGGCGGCAGGATTTGGGTCGAGAGCGAAGTCGGAAAAGGCAGCACGTTCCACTTTACCGTCCCGCTCTTCCGCAAGGAAATTGAAAAAGCGCCCCTTTCCGGCGGCGGAAAAATCGTTTTAGCCATTGACGACGACATTCAGGTTATCGGGCTTTATGAACGCTATCTTCACCCGCAGGGCTACCAAGTCGTTCCCCTGACCGACCCCTCCAAAGCGGTGGAAAGAGTCAAACAACTCCGTCCCTTCGCGGTGACGCTGGACATCATGATGCCGGGCGTGGACGGCTGGCAGGCGCTCGACGAACTCAAAAGCGACCCCGAAACCCGCAACGTGCCGGTCATTATTTGCAGCATCGTCGAAGATTTGGAAAAAGGCTTCAGCCTCGGCGCAACCGACTATCTGGTGAAGCCAATTCTCGAAGAAGACTTGGTGGACGCCCTGGACCGCCTCAACGCCGACGGCTCCATCCGCGACGTGCTGGTGATTGACGACAACCCCGACGACTTGCGCCTGATTGCCAAAATCCTGAACGACGACGGGAGATATAAAGCCATCAGCGCCGAAGGGGGGCGCAAAGGCTGGGATTTGCTCTCGTCCGGCAAGCCGCCTCACGCCGTCGTGTTAGATTTGTTCATGCCCGAAATGGACGGCTTCAAGATAATGGAAAACATGCAGGCGTCCGAAAGGCTGCGCGACATCCCCGTCATCGTCATCAGCGGCATGGATTTGACGACGGAACAAAAGAATCAATTGAGCGAATTTGGTCAGCGCTTGTTGTCGAAAGGTTCTTTTAGCGCAAAGGAATTGCTAACCTCGCTCCAGCGTTCCCTGGAACGGGTTCGCAAATAGACGTCTCCGGCGGACCTCTTCCGCCGCCGGACAGGCGAAAACACAGGAGCATCGAATAAAGTGTCTTTTCTTATTAAATGCATAGATTGTGGACATCTTGCCCCTTATTACCCCACCTCCACGACCTGCCCCAAATGCAACAGCCAATGGCGCGAAGCGGAATACGACTACGAAATCATTGGCAAAACCCTGCTGCCCAAACTGGCAAGCCGTCCTTTCGACCTGTGGCGCTACCGCGAACTCCTGCCGGTGCGCAACCCCAATACGAGTCTATCGCTGGGCGAAGGCGGAACGCCTCTCATCCGCGCGGTCAATTTGGGGATGATGCTGGGGTGTCCCAACATCTACATCAAGGACGAAAGACAGGGACCGACCGCATCGTTCAAAGACAGACAGGCGGCGGTGACCATCGCCGCGCTCAAAGAGGCGGGAATCACGGAGATGGTGGCGGCGTCCACCGGAAACGTGGCGATTTCCTACTCGGCTTACGCTTCGCGCGCCGGCATGAAATTGTGGGCGTTTGTCACCAGCCTTGTGCCGGCGGTTAAGATGCGCGAAATCGCCCTCTACGGCAGCCAGGTTATTAAAATCACCGGCTCCTACGACGAATGCAAAAAAGTCGCCGCCGAATTTGCGCTTCAACGTCATCTCTATCAGGATATGGGCGCGCGCACCATCACCTCGATTGAGGCGATGAAGACCATCGCCTATGAAATCGCCGAACAATTGACCGCCCTGCAAGGCGCAGACGAAAACGCCCCCTGGCGCGTTCCCGACTGGTATGTGCAAGCCATCAGCGGCGGCATGGGACCCATCGGCATCCATAAAGGATTTCGCGAAATGCAGGCGATGGGATGGATTAACAAAATCCCAGCCTTTGCCCCCATTCAGGCGGAAGGCTGCGCCCCCATGGTCAATAGTTGGAAGAAAGGGCTGGAAAAAGCCGAACCGGTCACTTCGCCCAAGACCCATATCGAAACCCTCGCCACCGGCGACCCCGGCCGTTCTTACCAACTCCTGCGCGAATGCGTGGAAAAAACAAATGGCGTTTTCGAAAGCGTCAGCGACGAAGACGCCTTCCGCGCCATGCATGTGCTGGCTAAGATGGAAGGCGTCTCCGCCGAACCCGCCGCCGCCGTCGCGTTCGCCGGCCTCTTCAAACTTATCCGCGCCGGGGTTATCAAACCCAGCGACACGGTGGTGGTCAATTGCACCGGACATACCATGCCGGCGGAAGCGGGCGTTCTCGGCGAAAACTGGGCGCGCGACGTAAAACTGATGACCAGCGAAGCGTCGCCGCAAGAGGGACTGCTCTCTGCGCTGCGTCAGGTTGCGCCCGAACGCTTCCCCAAGATTGTCATTGTGGAAGACACCGCCGAAGCGCGCCGCCTGATTCGCCGCATCTTGCAATCGCAAGGCAGTTTCACCATCCTCGAAGCCACCAACGGGCGCGAAGGTCTCGACCTCATTCAGCGTGAATTGCCCGACCTGGTCATCCTCGATTTGATGATGCCCGAAATGGACGGCTTCACGGTCATCGAAGCCCTGCGCGCAAAACAGGAGACCGCCACCATTCCAGTCATCGTCGCCACCGCAAAAGAGTTAACTCCCGATGAAAAGAACCGCTTGAGCGGTCAGATTCAATCCCTCATGCAAAAGGGCGACTTCCTGAACGACGAATTCCTGGAAGAAGTCAAATCGCTTATCAAATGACTCTCTTCGCCCTAAAGATTAAAAGGCTGGCGCATTTGCAGAAAAAACACACGGCGGGAATTCTTGCCGCCTTCAGTTCGGCGGTGTTTTTGGGAATGGCTCCGGTTTTCGGGAAATTAGCCATTACCCTGGGATTTACGCCCTTTGCGGTTGTGGCGCTGCGCACCGGCTTTGCGGCGGGCATTCTGTTAATCATCGTTTCGCTCTTCTACCGCCAATACCTTTATATTTTTCCCGTGGGTCTGGTGGGCTGCGGTCTGGCGGGCGCCATCAACGGTCTTGGCTCCCTGCTCTATTATCTCGCTCTGCAAAGGCTGGACGCCGGCATCGGGCAACTGCTTTATTCCCTTTATCCGTTCTTTGTGGCTCTTTGGTTGATTCTCGACCACCAGCCTCCAAGCCGCCTGACTCTTTTCCGCGTGGGACTCGCCACCCTTGCCGTCCTGCTGCTAACCAGCGTCCCCAAAGGTTCGGTGGATTTCATCGGCGTGCTGATGATGCTTGGAGCAGCGGTTTTATACGCCATGCACCTTCCCATCAACCAGCGCGTATTGTTCGAAGTGCCTGCGCCAACCGTGGCGTTATACACCCTGCTTGCCATGAGCGCCGTCGTTGTCCCCGCCTATCTGATATTTGACCGCGCCTGGCCCCAAGGGGTTGTCCCCTGGCAGCCGGTGGCAGGCTTAACTTTTGTGACGATTTTCTCGCGCATCGCCCTTTTTCTAGGGGTAAAGAAAATCGGCGGAATGCAAACCGCCCTGCTTGGGCTTGCCGAATTGTTGGTCGCCATTCTCCTCAGCCGCTTCCTGCTTGGCGAAAGCCTGAGCGCGTTGCAATGGCTGGGCGCGCTGGGGCTTGGAATCAGCCTGAGCCTGGTCATGCTTGAAAAACCCACCCTGCCCACTCATGGAGCGACAGGCTGGCTCTCATGGATTCGCGCGCCGGGGTTTCCGAAAGATATTTTCGGTCCATACGAATAAAAAGCCCCTCCCGCCCTTCCACGGGGAAAGAAAACCGCAGCCCTCTTTGTTATAATCTTTCCCATGAAACATTACCTTCTCTTTACTGTCTTTGCCTCTGGCATGACCACGCTCGCCGCCGAACTTGCGGCGGGACGTTTAATTGGCAATGTCTTCGGCACAAGCAACCTTGTCTGGGCGAGCATCATCGGGCTGATTCTCATTTATCTGACCTTTGGCTATTTCCTCGGCGGCAAATGGGCGGATGAAAACCCCACGCCTCAAGCCATGTACCGCATCCTCGCCTGGGGGGCGTTCACCGTTGGGCTTGTGCCTTACGCGGCGGGTCCCGTCCTCAAATTTGCGGCAACCGGTTTCGAGGCGCTGGAAGTGGGAATCATGGCTGGCTCTTTCGTCGCCGTGCTGATTTTGTTTATCGCGCCCATCACCCTGCTCGGAACCGTCTCTCCCTTCGCCATCCGCCTCTCGGTGGATGCTACCGAAAAGTCGGGTCAAATTTCAGGGCGGATTTACGCCATTTCAACGCTTGGCTCTTTTATTGGAACTTTCCTGCCCACTCTGGTGATGATTCCCACCATCGGCACAAAACTGACTTTTTTTAGCTTCGGCATTTTCCTGTTGACTGTCGCGCTGGTCGGGCTTGCCCGCTTCGCCAGCTGGCGCGAAATGTTCAAACTCGTTTGGATGCCCATCGCGCTCATCGCCGTCGCCATTCTCTCGGCGGGTCAATCGCTGAAGAGCAGTTCGGGGCAGGTATATGAGACCGAATCCGCATACAACTATATTCAGGTGACGCAGCAGGGCGGCTACACGCTCCTAAAACTCAACGACGGTCAGGGCGTCCACTCGATATACCATCCCGATACGCTCAACTATGGCGGACCTTGGGAGCAGTTTTCCGTCGGTCCCTTCTTCTATGCAAATCGCAAACTGGAAGACGTAAAACGTATGGCGATTGTCGGCTTGGCGGCTGGGACGGCGGCGCGGCAGGCGACCGCCATTTACGGCGGCGAACTTGCCATTGACGGCTTTGAAATCGACGACCAAATTGTGAAAGTCGGCAGGGAATACTTTGGCATGAACCTGCCCAATCTCGCCGTTCACATCGGCGATGGGCGGTTAAATTTGGAGCGCAGTCCATACAAATACGACATCATCGCGGTAGACGCTTACCGTCCGCCTTACATCCCGCCGCACATGACGACGCGCGAATTTTTCGAGATTGCCGCCGCGCGCCTTGTTGACGACGGAGTCCTAACCCTGAATGTCGGCTCCACCCCCGGCGACAGGCGGCTGATTGACGGGCTGGCGACGACGATGGCGACCCAGTTCCCAACGATTTACGTCATGGACATACCGGGGACGCTCAACTCAATGATTTTCGCCACCAAGCAACCGACGACGCGCGACGATTTCATACGCAATCTGGTCGCCCTCTATAACGACCCAAACGCCCACCCGCTGCTGGTCAACGCCATGTCGGCGACCTACGCCAACCTCAAGGATGGCTACAAAACAACCTCCGTCTTCACCGACGACCTCGCCCCCATCGAATGGATTGTCAACGACATGGTGGTCAGTTTCGTCCTGCAGGGCGGGCTGGAATTTCTCCAATAACACAGCGTCAAAGGCGTCAAAAGCATCGAAAGCGTCAACGACGACGCTTCGACGCTCCCTGACGCTTTCAACACATTACGCTTTGAATCCCATGAAAACCCATCTCATCTCCTTCCTCACCCCCATCGCCCTCATTGGCGCAGCGTTGCGAATTTTACTCACCCCGCTTTTCTACACCGTCGAATACAACATGCCCTACTTCCCCGCCGATGAGTACGGCTTCACCAAAGAAGACCGCCTGCGCTGGGCGAAACCTTCAGTCGAGTACCTCATCAGCGGCGCGGACATTTCCTACCTCGGCGACTTGAAATTCGACGACGGGACTCCGCTCTACACGGAGCGCGAACTCAGTCACATGGAAGACGTCAAAGGCGTAGTATTGAACGCTCTCGGCGTCTGGACGATTTCCCTCATCCTTCTGGCTATTCTCTACATCCTCGCCAAACGCGGCGGGTGGACGCCCGACTACCTCAACGGGCTGCGGCGCGGCGGCTGGTGGATGATTGGGCTGGCGGCGGCGCTGGGGTTGACCGCCGGGCTCGGCGTTCTGGTCAACCCGAATATTTTTTGGGAATTCTTCTCCGCCTTTCACCATGTCTTCTTTGAAGGCGACTCCTGGCTCTTCTCTTATTCCGACACCTTGATTCGTCTCTTCCCCATCCGCTTCTGGCAGGACGCCTTCCTCTGGGCGGCTGTCCTCGCTTTGGGCGGCGGGGCGGCGCTGGCTTTTGGATTACGAGTAAAAAAATAATCCCATGCAAGACGAAGAACTGTTGGCGCGTTTCGGCAAACCGCGCAGCGAGTTGATTCAACTCGTCGAACGTCACACGCTGACGGTTCAAGCGTGGCTTTCGTCGCGAAGTCCGCAGGCGGCGAGGTTCAGCGGCAGGGGAGTGAAAGCGTCTTCCACAGGCTTCAAGATTCCCCTGCTCAATCTCGCCCTCGGCTGCGACTTCCCGGCGGAAACCAGCGCGGAAGAAATTGACAAGGAAATTAAAGCCGTCGTCGAATTCTTCACGGAACGCAACGTCCCCTGGTATTGGTGGATGAGCGCGCAACCGTCGCCCAAAAACATCGCGCAAATTTTGGAGCGTCACGGGCTGGCGTACAACGCGCCGCCCCTGCCTGCCATGCTCGCCTCGCTGGAAGAAAATCCTTTCCCAATCCATGACAAAAATATCCGCGTCTGGCGCGCCCGCTCCCTGAAAGATTTACAAGCCGCCAGTAAAATCCGCAGGATTGCCTTCAAATTTCCTGCGGGCGAGGCGACAACCTATTTTGAAGATATGCCCTCCGACTGGCTGGACGATTCCAGCCCGGCGCGATTATTTCTCGCAGGCAGAGACGAATCCGAGCCTGTATCCATCGGCGCGGTCGTCAAAGGCGGGGGCATTGCGGGCGTTTATGTCATGGCGACCCTGCCCGAACATCATCGCAAAGGCTACGGCAAAGCCGTCCTTGACCGCCTGCTTGCGGAAGCCAAATCCTCTGGCGGCAAGATGATTGCCCTAACCGCGAGCAAGGCAGGCTTCGGGTTGTATATCCAGTTTGGCTTCCATCGCCTCTTCGACTTCGCGTTCTACTCGATGGAAAAGCATAAATGTTCCTTTGGAGGCTAAGCCCCCGAAGGAGTTGCCGATACCGTTTCCAAAGAGAAGATGGAGGGTTATTCCACATGATGTATAATCCCATTTCAGGAGTCGACCTATGTCAACCATCCTATCGTTAGAAAACAAAATCGCCCTCGTCACCGGCGGCTCGCGCGGTATCGGACGCGCCATTGCCCTGGAATTTGCAGCGCGAGGCGCGGCGGTCGTGGTCAATTACAACAAATCGCCCGAAGCGGCGGAAAAGGTTGTGGAACAGATTCAAACCGCAGGCGGAAAAGCCGCCGCCTTTCAAGCCGACGTTTCGGACTTCAAACAGGCGGAAGCGCTGGTAAAATTCACTCTCGACGCCTTTGGCGGGCTGGACATCCTCGTCAACAACGCCGGCATCACCCGCGACCAGTTGATTATGCTGATGCCCGAAGCCGACTGGGATGCGGTCATCAACGCCAACTTAAAGAGCGTCTTTAACTGCTCGAAAGCCGCCGTCAAGCACATGATGAAAAAACGCGCCGGGCGGATTATCAACATCGCCTCGGTCGCCGGACAGATGGGCAATCCGGGGCAAACGAACTATTCCGCTTCCAAAGGCGGACAAATCGCCTTCACCAAAGCCCTCGCCCGCGAAGTTGCGGCGCGGAACATCACCGTTAACGCCATTGCGCCAGGTTTTGTAGATACAGAAATCCTCAACGCCATGCCGCCGGAAACGCTCGAAGCCGCTCTCAAACTGGTTCCTCTGGGACGCAAGGGCAGACCCGAAGAAATCGCTTTCGCCGCCGCCTTTTTCGCCTCGGAGGAAGCCGCGTATATCACCGGGCAGGTCCTCGGCGTAGACGGCGGAATGGCAATGATGTAAAGAAGGAAAAAACATGGAACACACCCAAGACA
>JAIWOB010000093.1 GCA_020217065.1 Chloroflexota bacterium
AAACCACCGTATCCCCCGACGTTCTGATAACCATTGCCCGCCTTGCCACTCTCGATACGCCGGGCGTCAGCCGCCTGGCTCCCGTACCGGGCGGGGTGAACCGCCTTTTCAAGCGCGGCGTCGGCGAAGGAGTGCAAATTGAGACGGAAGACAATACCGTTTACATGGACCTGTTCGTCGTCCTCCGCGAAGGCGTAAACATTCGCGAGGCGAGCCGCAACATCCAGCAGAATGTGGCGCGCGCCATGCAGGAAATGGTCGGCATGGAAATCGGCTGCGTCAACGTTCATATCGAAGACATAGAATATTCCGACAGCGAGGCGCAATAGCATGAAACCCCGCACCAGGGCGCGCGCGATTGCCCTGCAGGTACTTTACGAAACGGATATCGCAAGCAGCCACTTGCCGGGCGAAGTCCTGAAACAAAGACTGGAGGAATCCCCGCTTGCCGACGACCTGGCTGAGTTTTCGCGGCGGATTATTTTTGGCGTCTTGCCTCTCGTTGGCAAACTCGACCAAGTAATATCAAAATATGCGCCCGAATGGCCCCTCGACCAGATTGCGGCGATTGACCGCAACCTGCTGCGGATTGCGGTTTGGGAATTCGCCGTTCAGGGCGAGACGCCGGTCAAAGTGGCAATCAACGAAGCGGTTGAACTTGCAAAACAATACGGCTCCGATTCAGCGCCGCGTTTCATCAACGGCGTGTTGGGCGCGCTGGCAAGTCACGAACGCGAAATTAGCCAAATTCTAAAAAACCACATCGCGCAGCCGCCTCAACTGGAATCATAAACATGGAAATCTTTGGCGTCGGCACATCCGAAATTCTCTTTATCCTCATCCTTGCCCTGATTATTCTGGGTCCAAAAGACATGCAAAAAGCCGGCAAAACCATCGGCAAATGGCTGCGGAGCGTCGTTACTTCCGACGGATGGAAGGTGATGCGCCAAACCACCAGCCGCCTGCGAACTTTGCCGCATGAATTAATGCGTCAAGCGAACGAAGAGCTCAATAACGTCAAGGACATCGGCGAAATTCGAAACGAATTAAAAGGCGCGGGCGAATTTCTGAAAGATTGGGACCCTCGAAAGCCCGTCTCCACCACGCGTTTTCAAGCCGCGCCCCCGCCTGCCCCCGCAGCGGGAAATGAAAAGCCTGCCCAACCCGAAACCAAACCCAGCGAAGGCGATTTCAAACCAGATGCGTAAATTTCTTTCGATTGCATGGCGGATTCTCTCCTTTCCATTCCGCATGCTCTTTAGGCTTGCCGCCTTTCCCTTTCGCGCCCTTTACCGCAGATTTCCAAAATTCTTCAACGCAGTCTGGCGGGGGGTGACTTTTCCATTTCGGCTGGTCTTCAACATTATCGCTTTCCCGTTTCGCAAGCTGCGTCAGTTCCACCGTTTTCTAAACACCGAGCCGGAGGAACACCCGCTGAGCGAAGTCTTCCTGGACCTCACTCAAAACGCGGAAGCCCGTCAAATGATGTGGGAACAGGTGGACGAACTCCGCAAGCATCTATTGCGTTCTCTTCTGGCTTTGATTGCGACGACGCTCCTATCGTTCGCCTTCACTCAAAGAATTGTCGAATTTCTCGCCCAACCTATCGGCGGCTTGCAGGCGTTGACCGCGATTGACCCGACAGAATCCATTGGCGTTTTTATGCGCGTGGCGCTGTTTTCCGGAATCGCTTTGGCAATCCCCTACATTGCGTTGGAAATGTGGCGGTTTGCCGCTCCCGGCTTAAGACCTTACGAACGCAAAATGGGGCTGGCGGCAATCCCTTTGGCGTCCATCTTTTTCATCGGCGGCGCGGCGTTTACTTTCTTCCTCATGCTTCCCGCAGCCATGCCCTTCCTGACCGAATTCATGGGAGTCAAAACGGAATTGCGTCCGCAATCCTATTTCTCCTTTGTGACGGGCTTGATGTTTTGGATTGGTCTATCTTTCGAATTCCCGCTGGTGATTTACGTTTTATCCGCCATTGGCTTTGTAAAACCGAAAGCGCTCGCCGAACAGTGGCGGCTGGCGGTCGTCGTCATTGCGATTATCGCCGCCATGGTCACGCCGACCATTGACCCGGTCAATCAGGGACTGGTGATGGCGCCCCTTATCCTGCTTTATTTTTTCAGCATCGGTTTAAGTTATATCGCCCAGGCGGGACGAAAACGCAAACAGGCTGCTTTGGAGAAAAGGGAAAGGGAAACGCAATAAGCGACTCCCCGCCCTTTGAAGGAGAGAGAATGAATTTGAACCCAGCGGTATTCCGCCGCGCGACAATTGCGGCGCTCGCGCTTGCCGTTGTCGGGCAGGCTTGCACGCTTTCCCTATTCCAATCCCCGCTCAACGGCGGCGTCACGCCGACAGCCGTAAACGTTCCGCCCTCGCCAACGCCGATGGTGGCGGCGCAAACCACCTTCGTCGTCACTCTCCCCGAACCCTTGCAGCCCAACGAAGCCCTCGCCATCGCCATCCTGGATGAAGTCACCGGGCTGTCTTTGAACGCCACCCAATACCCCATGACCGCCCGCGACTCGTTAACCTACACCGCCACGCTGCCCCTGCCAGTGCATACGATTGTCAAATACCGCTACGTGCGGCGCGGCGCAACCCAGGTTTTGGAAGACACTCACCGCGGCGCGCCCATCCGCTATCGAATGTACCTTGTGGAAAGCCCCGGTGAAACGCAGGATATCGTTGCGGATTGGGGCGATAAGTCATACGCCCGTCCCAGCGGAACCATTCTTGGGCAAGCGACCAACGCCGACACCGGCTCCCCCCTCCCCAATATCCTGGTTAACGCCGGCGGCGCGCAATCCATCACCGATTCGCAGGGACGTTTTGAATTGACGGGACTCCCCGTCGGCACGCAAAACCTGGTCGCCTACAGCATGGATGGAATGTACCGCGCCTTCCAGCAGGGAGCGGCAGTGGCGGACGGACAAACCACAGTCGTGAACCTGCGCATGAAACCCCTGCCGCTGGTCAACACAACTTTCATCGTGACCGTGCCAGACTCCACCGTGCCGGGCGTGCCCGTGCGAATCGCCGGCAACATCCTCCAACTGGGAAACACCTTTGCCGATTTGCTGGGCGGGGTCAGCGTCAGCCCCGACCGGATGCCGGTCATGAGGCTGCAGCCCGACGGGCGTTACGCCGTCACTCTGGCGCTGCCCGCCGGAGCGCACATCCAATATAAATACACCCTCGGCGACGGATATTGGAACGCGGAACATAAAGCGGACGGGACCTGGAACTTGCGCGAGCTCATCGTGCCGGAAACGGAAACCGTATTTGAAGACACGGTTCTCTCCTGGTCGGCTGGCGATTCCCCCATCCTCTTCGAAGTCAATGTCCCTGCGGTCACTTTACCGAGCGACATCGTCTACATTCAGTTCAACGTCTTTGGCTGGATGGAGCCGCTGCCCATGTGGCCCCTGGGAAGAAATCGCTGGGCGTACAAACTTTACAGCCCGCTCAACATCCTCGGCTCTTTTTCCTATCGTTACTGCCGCAACGGACAATGCGGCAGCGCCGACGACGCGCAAACCGCCGGCCCCGCTCCTGCAGGAAGACAGGTTGCCGCCAGCGTTCTAGGACAGGACATTCAAGACACAGTCGCAGCCTGGAAATGGTTCGAAAACCCGGAGCCCGTCACTTTGGTAGGAGCGAGCATCGCGCCCCGTTCAAGCGGATTCATGGCAGGCGTTGAATTTCAATCTTTTTACCGCCCCAACTGGTCTTATTACATGCCGCAGGCGTTCCTCAATACCCAGTCCATCGGTTCTAACATCGTCGTGTTGACTCCCGCCTGGACTTGCAATACCGTCAACCCGTTTGAAATCGCCCCCGTTCCCGGCGAAGACCCCCTTTGGATTGACTCGGCAATCATGATTTCTCAAGCCCGCGCCCAGGGACTCAACGTGGCGCTCTTCCCAACCCTGCGCTTTCCCGATGGCGCTGAAACCTTCTGGCAAAACGCCCCGCGCACCGCGCAATGGTGGCAGGAATGGTTCTCCCGTTATCGAAAATTTGCCGTACATTACGCCGACCTTGCCTCACAGACTGGCGCTCAGACTCTTGTCCTCGGCGGCGAGTGGGTTCTGCCCGCCATGCCCGGAGGAACGCTGCCTAACGGCTCCCCTTCCAACGCCCCAGACGACAGCGAGCTCCAATGGAAATCAATCATTGCAGAGACGCGCCAGCATTTCAAGGGTCAGGTCTTGTGGGCGCTTCCCTACACGCAAGCCGCCCTGCAAGCCCCGCTGAATTTCCTCAAGGAGGCGGACGGAATTTACCTGCTATGGTCGGCTGCTCTCTCCTCCAACCCCAGCGCGACCAAAGTAGATTATGCAAATGAAGCGGGACGCCTCTTGGACAACGAAGTCGCTCCGCTTGCCTCCCTGCTCGACAAACCCGTCATCCTTGCGGTTGCCTATCCTTCTGCGGCAGGCGCGGCAATGGGATGCGTCCCCGACGGCAAGGGGGGGTGTCTCGACTGGAATTCGCTCAGCAGACCTAATCCCGATGTCGGCGCGGCAAGCCTCAGCCTGCAAACTCAAGCGGACATTTACGAAGCCATGCTGATGACGGTGAATCTGCGTCCCTGGGTGCGGGGATTTGTCAGCCGTGGATATTATCCGCCGGCTGCGCTACAAGACAAGTCCATGTCGGCGCACAGCAAACCCGTGGCGGATATTTTATGGTATTGGTATCCGCGCCTTCTGGGGACCATACAATAAATTTCTCTCCAAAACCCGCTCTTGTCGGCGGGTTTTTTCACGCCAATCGTCAGAGGCGGCGGTAAAGAAACGCCTTTTCGCCGCGTCATGAAAGGCATGAATAACTTTAGAACTATCTCCCAAATCATTACGCCGCAGCTTGTCATTGAAGGCGCGGGCGTCTTGCTGCGACGCTCCTTCGCTCCGCACCCCTCCAATAAATACGACCCGTTCTTGCTCTTCGACCATTTCGCGTTTAATAATCCGCTGGAAGGTCCCGTGCGCGGTTTTCCGATGCACCCGCATCGCGGCATCGAAACCGTCACCTATATGCTCGACGGCTCCGTAAACCACCGCGACAGCCTGGGCAACGCAGGACTGATTGGTCCCGGCGACGTGCAATGGATGACGAGCGGACGCGGTATTCTGCACGAAGAAATGCCCCGCCGCGGCGAAAGCGGAAATATTCTCGGATTTCAATTATGGGTTAACCTGCCCGCCGCCAAAAAAATGGGACAGCCGCGTTATCAGGAGATTAAGTCCTCCGCCATTCCGCTCATCGAAAAAAACGGCGCAACGATTCGGCTCGTGGCTGGGAACTTCGATGGGATTTACGGACCCGCGACCGAAATCTCCGCCTCCCCTCTTTACAT
Organism: Chloroflexota bacterium; assembly: GCA_020217065.1. Classification (GTDB taxonomy): domain Bacteria; phylum Chloroflexota; class Anaerolineae; order Anaerolineales; family Villigracilaceae; genus Villigracilis. The sequence continues at coordinate 5,375 of JAIWOB010000093.1, forward strand.
GGACGTTGAATTGGCTCCCGCCTCAAAATTCGTTCACCCTATTCCAAAAGGACACGCCGCCCTGGCGTACATTTTCGAAGGCATGGGAGAGTTTTGCGGCGAAGCGATTCAATCCGTCAGCATGGCGGTCTTCAACGACGACGGCGAAAAGGTCGAAATCAACAGCGAAACAGGCGTCCGCTTCATGCTGATTGCCGGCGCGCCGTTCAAAGAGCCTATTGTTCCCTATGGTCCCTTTGTCATGAATACGCAAGAAGAAATCAGACAAGCGCTGGCAGACCTGCGAAACGGCTCGTTTGTTCAATAAAAAAAACCTCCCGCCGTGGGAGGTTTTTTTTGGGAGCCTGAAGGGTTTCGAACCCTCAACATCTACATCCACAGTGTAGCGCTCTGCCGTTGAGCTACAGGCTCCATATCGGAAACGGGCGTTATTTTACCATCAGGGACCAATGACCGCAAGGATTTTTTTGACCGTTTCGGCTGCAACCTCGCGCTTGACCACAACTTGTTCTCCGTTCACGAGATTCTTGACCGCCGCTTGACCATTTGCCGCTTCGTCGGGACCTACCGTGACGGCAACCCGCGCTTTCATTTTATCGGCAAACTTAAATTGCTTCTGCAATTTGACAGGTTCGGGATAACACAACACCCTCAAGCCGGAACGGCGCAACTCCGCCGCCAACCGATAGGCTTCCAAAAGCAGACTGGCGTCGAAGACGGTCACGAGGACGGGAGCGGGGCTGGGAACAAATTCAGGAACAAGCCCCAACTCCTGCAAGACAATTCCGATGACTACGTCGCCCATTGCAAAACCGACGCCCGAAAGCGGCTGTCCGCCGACATCGGCGAGCAAATTATCGTAGCGTCCACCGCCCAAAATGGCGCGTCTCACCGAGCCGCTGGTTTCGAAGGCTTCGAAGACCGTGCCTGTGTAATACAAAAGCCCGCGCATAATGTTGGGGTCGAATTTGACGTACTCGCTCACCCCAAGCGCCTCGAGGGCGGCAAAGAGGCGCGTGAGTTCGTCGTTCTTTTTCCATAAATCGAAGTCGCCAAGGATAACCTTCAAGCCTTCCAACTGCGATTGAGATAAACCCGAATCGAGAACATAGGCGTCCCAATTGGCGGGGGTCATCTTCGAGCGGCGGTCCACCATGTTAGAGACTTCCAGCCGCTTTTCCTGTGGAATATCCAAAGCGTCAAACTGAGAATCCATCAGGCGGCGGTTATTGACATGCACCGCAGCCTGGGCGGGGGAAAGCCCTACCGAGCGTAAAAACGTCACGCCGACGGCAATGAGTTCCGCGTCCGCTTCTGGCGAATTAACGCCGAGCATATCCACATTCCATTGAAAGAACTCGCGGGTGCGGCCTTTTTGCGGTTGCTCATAACGCCAGAACGGACCAAACGACCACCAACGGACAGGGAAAGTCAGCTCGCCCTGCCTGGCGGCAATCATCCGCGCCAGGCTGGGGGTAAGTTCAGGGCGCAGGGTAACAAAGTCTCCCCCGCGGTCCGTGAAGGTAAAGGACTGTTTCTTGACCAGCTCCTCGCCCGACTTCGCCGCGTAGAGTTCAATCGATTCGATAAAAGGGGCGTCCCATTCCTGGTATCCAAAAGAACGCGAAGCCTCGCCCGCTTTTTCATAGATAAAATTCCGCAGCGCCATCTGTTCGGGATAAAATTCCCGCGTGCCTTTAACAGGTTGTATTTTTTGCGTCATAGGGGCTCCAACGCTCGGATTTTATCACGAGTTTTTCAAAGGCTTCAAAATTCAACAATTGAATTTTGTCTTCGTTTTGGTATAATTCCGCCACCATCTTCAAGGAGAGAATTAATGAAAATCAACTATTCTGAACCCAGCAAAGATTTGTTAATGCGAATTGACATTCATGAGAAATACGGCTCCGCCAACATTGACCAATGGACGAAAGACCTGCTCCAGCCGCAGGCGGGCATGGACATTCTCGACGTTGGCTGCGGCGCGGGTAAATTATGTTTCCTTTTCCATGAACACACGCAAGGCGGCGCAAGAATCGTTGGCGGAGATTTTTCGGAAGAGCTGCTCGATAAAGCGCGCGAAAAAAACAAAGCCATCGGCGCAAACATTGACTTTCAATTTTTAGACTTCAACGAAAAGTTCAACTTCGCCGACAACGTCTTCGACCTTTGCACTTCCGCCTTCGCCATCTATTACGCCTCCGATTTAAATTTCACATTCCGCGAAGCGCACCGCGTCGTCAAACCCGGCGGACGGCTTTTTGTCTCAGGTCCGCTGCCGGAAAATAAGCAAATGTTCTACGATATTATCAAGGAAGCCACAAACAAACCCATTCCGCCCATGCCCGGTTCTTCGCGCTTCAAAGGCGAGATTTTCGACACAATCGGCAAAATCTTCGCAAAAACCGAATTGCACCGATTCGAAAACCATCTGACTTTCCCCAAGGTCGCGCCGTTCATTGATTACGTCCGCGCGTCGTTAAGCGAAGACCGCAAATTATGGACTTCGATGTTCAACGGCAAAGAAGAATACGAAGCCCTGATTGAGAAGATAACCGCCGTCGCCCAAAAACGGTTCGAGCGCGACGGCAAACTGGTGATGACCAAAGTCGTTGGCGGGATTCTGGCGACCAAATAAATCATTGGCGATTGAGGACGCCTTACCGTTTACCGACCATGAATTTTTTTGGCAAAAGAATACTTTTCCTTGGCGCGCACCCCGACGATATTGAATTAGGATGCGGCGCGCTGATTCATCAAATCGTAAAAAAAACCGAGATTCTCTGCGTAACGCTTTCAGACAATCAGAAAAACCCCGACTTGAAAAACGTCAAGAGCGAACACCTCAAATCCATGAAAACGCTGGGCGTACCGGACGATAAAGTGGTCTTTGGTCCATTCACCACCCGGGTTTTTCCGGATGCGCGGCAGGAAATTTTGGAATATTTCTTGGGTTTACGCCGCGCTTTCCAGCCCGACCTGATTTTCGTCCACTCCAAGCAGGATGTCCACCAAGACCATCTGACGATGACCGACGAAGCCCTGCGCGCTTTTCGCGGCATCACCGTCCTGGGGTTCGACGTGGTGCGCTCTTCCTACGGATTCTTTCCCCACTTTTTGGTGGAAGTCAGCGAAGAGGACGTTCAAAAGAAAATTGAAGCCCTTTCGCAATACGAAACCTACCGCGATAAATATTACTTCAACAGCGAATTAACCCGCTCCATCATGGTGCGCCACGGCGCATTAGCGGAAGTTCCCTTTGCCGAGGGCTTCGATATTTTAAGGATTGTCGGCAGATTCGAAAAATAATCCCCGCATCCATTTTGAAACGCGCGCGTATATCGAGTCGACAAAATTTTCTGGAGGCGCGTATGACAAACCAACGACAGGCTTTAAGACGTTCAAAACGCAACCGCATGGTCGCAGGGGTGTGCGGCGGACTGGCTGAATTTTTCGGAATCAGCTCGTTTTGGTTTCGGCTTGCCTTTTTGATTGCGCTGATTCCCGGCGGCGTGCCTGGCGTTTTCTTATATTTGGTCATGATGGTCGTCATGCCAAGCGAATAAACGCGGCGGTTTCCCGCTCTTAAAAATCAACATCCAAGGCAAAGGGAAGCCTTGGATGTTTTGACCGCCATAAACGCGCAAAGAAGCGCGCCCGTTGCCTCAATACCATATTCTAAACGAAGTGGTTGTGCTGGCGCTTAAATTACTGAATACGCAAGCGACATCCACATAAATCAAACCGCCATAGGGCTGGCTGGTAAAAGAAAGGGGAAGCATACCCACGCCGTTGGTGTTTGTCGTCAACATTGCAGTGTCGGCGCGTCCATCGGGCCAGTGCGTTAAAGCCGTGCAATTGGCGTTCGCCACAGGCTGCAAGTTCTGGTCTTGGACAATGACAAAAATCAACTGCGAGTCGGTCGCCAGAGTCACCGCTTTCCACGCAAAAGCGCGCACTTGTAAATTGACAACGCCCCTCGACGCGGCGTTCTGCGGCAAAACGGCGGCAAGCAGGGCCGGGTCTTCGCCCAATTTGTCAAAGTACATCCGCCCCAAGTCGGAAAGCACAACCCGCTGCCCCTCCGCCCGCCAGGGCTGCCATTCCATGCGGGCGTTCTCAAAATACTGAACAATCTTGTTTTCGTGATATTCAAACGAGGAAATTGGATAACCAAACTGCGCCACCCCCCCATATTGGTCGAAAAATTCCAAGAAGGCAAAGCACACCGCGTAACCGGTTTGGGGGTAGGGACGGCAGGCAAAAGCGTTCGATACGTTCAGGGGTCCGGTTGAGACGTACATCTCGCGTCCCAATGGCGTCGTTTGAACGCGCTGACCTTCAGGCAAATCGGGGCGGTATTCAAAACGGGCGCGCTGAAAATACTGCACTTTCTTCCCGTCGCGGCTGATGAACTCCTCCGTAATGGGGTATCCGTACAAAAAGACGGCGTTTGGGTTGCTGTTGTAGAATTTGAGGAAGTCGCCCCGCAGGTTATGACCGGTTTCGTTAAAATATTTTGGGTCTTCAACCTGGGTTTGCGCGTGAACAGGGGCCCAACTTGCGCTGAGCAGGCAAATTGTGACGACAACTGCAAAAAATCGGCGTACCATGGTTTTCCTTTGC
>JAIWOB010000083.1 GCA_020217065.1 Chloroflexota bacterium
ACCGATTCGCCCGAATATTGACGTTGGTCTTAAAGCCACTGTGGAAAACAAAGCCGACGTGCTGCTCATCACCGACGGGGACGCGGACCGTTGCGGAATCGGCGACGAGAACGGCGAGTTCATCAATCAACTGCGGGTGTACGCGCTGCTGGCTTACTATCTGCTTGAAATTCGCGGCGAGCGCGGCGACATCGTCAAGACTCTTTCCACGACCAACATGCTCAACAAACTGGGCGAGCTGTACGGCGTCCCCGTGCATGAAACCGGCGTGGGATTCAAATACGTCGCGCCGAAGATGACCGAGACCAACGCGCTCATCGGCGGCGAGGAAAGCGGCGGTTACGCCTTCCGCGGCAACGTCCCTGAACGCGACGGCATCCTCGCGGGCTTGTATATGCTGGACTTCATGGTCAAGACCGGCAAGAAGCCGACGGAGTTGCTGAAAGACCTGTTCGCCAAAGTGGGCGGGGAATATTTCTACGACCGCGTGGACAGTCCCTTCACCGGCGACGCCGAGGCGCGCAAAAAAATCATCATGGACAACAACCCGAAGACTCTCGGCGGCTTGAAGGTGACCGACTTGGTTACGGTGGACGGCTTCCAGTTCAAGCTCGAAGACGGCGGGTGGATGTTAATCCGCTTCAGCGGCACGGAGCCGATTCTGCGCGTGTATTGCGAGACGCGGCACGGGGACAAGGTGAAGGCGATTTTGGAGGACGGGTTGAAGGTGGCGGGGGTGAAGTAGGTTACGAGTTACGGGTTACGAGCGCCGGAGAGAAATCTTGGGTGTGGTCTAAATTTTTGGAAAATGTAGCGCAAGTCTCCGACTTGCAAGACTTGCGAGGCAAATCAGAGATTTGCCCTACGGCTTGCCCAAAAAATATGACATACCCGAAATCTTCGGCGCTTTTTGGTTTTAAAAACGCGGTGATATAATTTTACATTACGAACCTGCGTTGACGTAAAACAAACCGGGAGGGACTTCAAACGACGCGCGCCGTTCACGCGCGAGTCCGAAGGACTTTTATGGATTGAGCAGGCGGTTCACCGCCGCGATTAAGGATTGCAGCAAGCAATCGCAAAAGGACGTCCCATGACCGAATCCACCGTCTCCGACCAACCCGTATCGCAAGGCAGACAAGACGCTTTGGACTTTCTCCCCTACGCCCGCGCGCTGGCGAAGATTGCCCAAACGGGCGGAACGCCGCTGACCATCGGAGTCTTCGGCGGCTGGGGGGCGGGCAAGACCTCGTTGATGAGGATGATTCAGGACAGCCTGCCCGATTCCCATACCAAAGTGTGGTTCAACGCGTGGAAATACGACAAGGAAGAAGCGCTTTGGCGCGCGTTTTTGACGGCGGTGTTGAGCGCGATGAAGGCAAAAGCGGAGCAAAGCGGCAATCCGTCGGAAGAATTCGACAAATTACAAAGCCTGCTGTATCGCAGCATGGAATTTGAAAAATTGGGCGGCGTGAAGATTGACCTGCCTAAACTGGGCGGTGCGTTCGCCAAAAGCGCGGTGAATTTCAGCCTGTCGTTTTTGCCCGGCGGCGAGGCGCTAAAGAAACTCAGCGAGGCGCTGCAATCCAACTCGACGGATAGTTTGAACGAAGCCGCCGACGCCATCTCGCGCGAGCGGACAAAATTATACGTGGAGCAGATTTCATCGCTGGAACAATTTCAAAGCCGCTTTGCCGAACTGGTGCAAACGCAAATCCTCGAAAACGACAGCCGCCTCGTCGTCTTTGTGGACGACCTTGACCGCTGCCTGCCCGAAAAAGCCATTGAAGTGCTGGAAGCCATCAAGTTGTTCTTGGATGCGCCCGGCTGCGTCTTCATTCTGGGCTTGGACCAGGACGTCATCGCGCGGGGAATCGAAATCAAATACAAGGAACTGGGAAGCAAGCAAGGAGAAGAGGAAGCGCGCTTCACCATCGAAGGGCTGAGTTATCTCGAAAAAATCATCCAACTGCCCTTCATGCTGCCGAGCGTGGAGGCGGCGCAGATGGATTCCTTTGTGCATGGCTTGGTGGCGGACTGGGGAAACGAGGAATGTCCCAAAGTGTTTGCGCTGGGTTTGGGCAGCAACCCGCGCCAGATTAAACGCGCGGTGAACACCTTCCTGATGCTTTCCAGCGTGGCGGCGGAGAAGAAGAACAACCTTGCGCCCGTCCGCCTCGCCAAAGCGGTTGTGATTCAAAATGTCTTCCCGGAGTTGTATCAGGAAATTGCGAAGACCTCCCGCCGTTATCTGCGCGACCTGGAGCAATACTTCCGCGCCAAACAGGAAGCCGAAGGCAGGAGCGAACAGCCCGCCGCCGTCGAAATCAGCGAACGCGAAATCCCAGAAATCAAACCAGTCGAAGCGAACATCGAGCAGCCGCGCGCCTTGCTTAATTTTTTCAAGAAGACCGGAAAGATGAGCGCGGTGGAACGCATCTTGACCATGCATCCGCGCGACCTGCCCGACGCCAACTTTGCCGACCTGCCGCTGGAAGAGATTGAGCCTTACTTCACCCTCACCGCCCGCGCCGAAGCGCCCGCCGCCGTCGCTGCGGAAGCGCCCGCCGCGCCCGCCATTTCCGCCAAAGGTTTTGACTTCGAGCCGCAGATGGTGAGAATCCCCGCTGGAAAATTTTTAATGGGTTCGGAACAAGGCAATGACGAAAAGCCCGTGCATGAAGTCAATTTGAGTGAATACTTCATCGGCAAATACCCCGTCACCAACCGCGAATACCAAGCCTTCCTGCGCGATACGGGTTACAAACCGCCGCGCTTCTGGGAGGGCGACCAGTTCCCCGCCGGCAAGGCGGAACATCCAGCGGTTTATGTATCTTGGGAAGACGCGCGGGCGTATTGCGCGTGGTTGAGCAATGTAACAGGCAAGCCCTACCGCCTGCCCACCGAAGCGGAATGGGAGAAAGCCGCCTCTTGGGATGACGCGAAAAAAGAAAAGCGCGTCTATCCTTGGGGGAATGAGTTCGACCCGAAAAAATGCAACACCCGGGAATCAGGAATCGGCGACACCTCCGAAGTCGGGCGGTTTTCCCCGCAGGGCGATTCGCCCTACGGCTGCGCCGACATGAGCGGCAACGTTTGGGAGTGGACAAGCAGCCTTTATAAACCCTACCCTTACAAGGCGGAGGACGGACGCGAGGATGAAAAGAATGCCGGTCCTGGCGTGCTTCGGGGCGGCTCGTGGTACGATGTTGCGGACAGTGTCCGCGCCGCAAATCGGCTGAGCTACGCACCCGTCGTCAACCTCAACGTTGGTTTCCGTTGCGCCTACTCTCTTTCTTAACTCTGTCTTCAGCGCTCTCGCCATAACTATTGAAAACTGGAGCAGACCGACAGGTTTCCGAAAACCTGTCAGGTCTTAACCGCCGCGAGACGCCCGCTTTAATTTCCATTTACCCATGCTCACCGACACCCACTGCCACCTCGACTACCCCAAATTCCGCGCCGACCTTGCGGAGGTGATTGGACGCGCCAGAGACGCGGGCTTGAGGCGCATGTTGATTCCCGGGCTGAATCACAAATCCAGCGCGGAGGCGATTGCCATCGCCGAGCGGTATCCCGAAGTCTTCGCCGCCGTTGGCTTTCATCCCACCGACCTGAATCAATTTACCCCGCAGACCTTCGCGCAGGTCAAAGAACTCGCGTTTCATCCCAAAGTCGTCGCCATCGGCGAGATTGGGCTGGATTATTACTGGGTAAAGGACGAAACCGAACGGGCGAATCAGCGCGCGCGGCTCAAAGAGCAACTCGAATTTGCAAAAGAAGTTGGCAAGCCGGTCATCCTGCACATGCGCGAGGAAAACGACGAGTGGTTTGGAAAATGCTCGGCGGACTTGCTCGAAATCTTAAGCGGCTGGCAGGCGGGCTTAAGCGGCAGCCTGAAAGAAAAGCCCGGGGTCTTGCACTCCTTCAACGGGACGTTGGAAACCGCGCGGCAAGCCATCGCGTTGAATTTTTACGTCGGCGTCACAGGACCCGTCACTTATCCCAAAGCGGAGCAAAAGCGCGAAATCATCCGCCAATTACCAATTACCCATCTCCTGATTGAAACCGATTCCCCCTTCCTCGCGCCAGTCCCCCACCGAGGTAAAAGAAATGAACCTGCCTACGTCCTCCATATTGCTGATAAAATAGCGGAAATCCATTCCAAAAGCCCTGCGGAGGTCGCCGCCGCCACTACGCGCAATGCGGCGCGGCTCTTTGCATGGGGAGATTGACTTGAGCGCTGTTACCTTTTTTTCACCCGTACAGGAAGAAATCAAACTTATCGAAGAACGAATGCGGAGTCAGGCGGACAAATCACACCCTGACTTACGCGCCGCTCTTGAACATTTGCTTGCAGCGGGAGGTAAACGCATCCGCCCTACCCTGGGACTGCTCGTGGGGAACATGCTGGACGCCCCGCTCGAAAAACTTGTCACCCTCGGGGCGGCGGTTGAACTCCTGCACACCGCCACTCTCGTACACGACGATTTGATAGACGGCTCCCTGCTGCGGCGCGGCATGGCGACTCTTAACGCGCGCTGGTCGCCGCCCGCCACAGTCCTCACCGGCGATTTCCTCTTTGCGCGCGCCGCCAAACTTGCCGCCGAAACCGACCACCTGCCGCTCATGAAATTATTTTCAGAGACTCTGGCGGTCATCGTCAACGGCGAATTAACGCAAATGTTTTCTTCGCGCGGCGTGATTAACCGCGATAATTACTACAACCGCATCTATGCCAAAACCGCCTCCCTCTTTGAAATGACTTCGCGCGCGGCGGCGATGGTCAGCCCCGTTGGCGAAGACGCCATCGAAGCCATGCGCGATTTCGGCTACCAGATTGGCATGGCGTTTCAAATCGTAGACGATATTCTCGATTTCACCGGCGAACAAGCCGCGGTGGGCAAACCGCTCGGCTCAGACTTGCTCAGCGGATTGGTTACGCTCCCCGCCATCTATTACGCCGAAAGCAATCCCGGCGACCCGGACGTTCTTTCTTTGCCAAACGGCGGCTGGACCAACGCCGAGAACATGAGCCGCCTGCTGGAAAATATTCGCGCCAGCGATTCGTCGCGCCAAGCCATGCGCGAAGCGGAAAACCATGTGAAGCGCGCCTTAGAAAGACTCAAAGAAATGCCGCCCTGCCCGGAACGCGATGCGCTGGAACACCTTGCGAAATATATTGTAGACAGAAAGGTCTAGTTTGACAGCCTAGCCTGACAGCCTATGCCTTGCGCCGTTCAACCCTTCGACCATTAGACGATTTGACCGATTCCCATGCCATCTCCCCGTAAGCCTTTCCGCCTTAACGTCGGCTTTATCGCCCATGAAGAAATCGGGCGCAGCCACGATTTCCCCTTCGCCTTTGACCGTCTCACCCTCGGCGGCGACTTGGAACTTCGCCGCTTCGAGGGCGTCGTCCACATCAGCAGGACGCCACAGGGGTTATTCGTGCAGGGTGATTTTTCAGCCGAGACCGTCTTCGAATGCGTTCGCTGCCTGACCCCGTTCAATCACAAATTAAACTGGACGTTCAGCGAATTGTACGCATTCGACAAACGCTCCGAAACCGATTCCGGGCTCATCCTTCCCGAAGACGCGCACATTGACTTGGCTGACCTTTTGCGAGAGTACGCCCTGCTCGAAACGCCTCTCAGCCCCATTTGCAAACCCGACTGCCAGGGCTTGTGTATCGAATGCGGACAGAACCTCAACGAGAAGGATTGCGGTCACAAGCCGCTCGAACCCGATTCGCCGTTCGCAAAACTCAAAGACCTGTTATAAAAAGGGAGCGGGCGCTTTTGAAACGCGACCCGCCTTGTTAACATGAAACCAGCGCTTCAGAAGATTTTTGGGGTTTTTAGCGTCCTCGTTTTATTGGGCGGCATGATTTTTCTGCGCGTCAAAGTCAGCTACGAGAGTTTCGACTTCCAAAGTTCAAATTTCACCTTCTTTTGGCTTTCGGGACGAATGCTGCTCGAAGGAGAAAGCCCATACGACGAAGTCCGCTACCTCGCCGGACATCAGACCTACGGCATCAAATGGCAGCCGAATAAAATCTTTCCCTACCCCCTGCCGCTGGCAATTCTATGTATTCCGCTGGGCTTGCTTCCCCTGCCTGCCGCTTATATCGCCTGGCAGGTTATCACGCTTTGCGTCGTCGCATGGACGATTTACGCGCTGTTAAGCCGCTGGAAACGTCCATCCCACGCAAGGCTGCTCGTCCCCTTGTTTGCGGCGATGTTTTTCTTCGGGCCGGTCTACCTCACCCTGCATACGGGTTCTGTCGGAGCGATTGCTCTGGCGGCGGCGGCTGGGGCTGTTCTGCTTCTCGACAAGGAAAAACCGCTGGCGGCGGGGACGCTGCTTGCCCTCACCATGCTCAAACCGCCGCAGGGTCTGACCATTCTTACGCTGGCGGGAATCTGGCTTGCAGCGCGCAAAAATTGGAAAGCGATTTACGGCGTCGCCTTCGGCGGAATTGTCCTTCTTGCCGCCGGCGCGCTTTTAGACCCATCATGGCTGAGCAAATTTCGCGGGGCAAGCGAAGCGGTGATGGAGCGGACTCAAGGAGCCCATTCCAACGTTTGGGCGTTCGCCTATCTCGCTTGCGGCGAGACCTCCCCCTGCTGGCTGCTCCTCGGCGGAATTTTGAGCCTGACTTTGCTTGGAGCAGGCGGGGTCTTTTTGTGGAAGAATCAAGCGCGGCTGACAGCGTGGGAGGCGTTCAACCTTATCCTTCCGCTTGGGTTTCTTTCCACGATTTACTTGTGGGCGTACGACCAGATAACTTATATTATCCCAATCGTTTGGGTCGTCGGGACGCTGGTGGAAAGAAGAAAAAGTTACCTTCCCGCTTTCCTATTTTTGGCGCTGTTGGAATTGGTATCCTTCTACGCGCTGATAAAACAGGCGGAAACCTCTAAAGATTTGTGGAGTTTAGGAACGACGCTGCTTACGCTGGGGGCGTTTCTATGGCTCTACTTCGAATCTACCCCAGCCACCCGTCGAGGTATTCCTCCAAGCGCTTGATTTCAAATTCAACCCGCTCGACCAGCGCAGGGGCGGCGTCAAGGTTTTCCTGTTTACCGCATTGTTCCAGGCGCAGAGAGGCTTCCGCCAGAGGCGCGGCGTTGAAATTCAGACTGACGCCTTTGAGATTATGCGCCATCCTGCCAAGCCCCTGAATGTCGCCAGCCTCCAAAGCCGATTTGAATTCCGTCAGCCGCGCAGGCAAATGCTCACGGAATTCCCTGACCATCTGCTTCATGAATTCCCGGTCGTCTCCAAAACGAAACAACGCTCCCTCCAAGTCTGCGGGAGGCAGGTCTGATGCAGGCGCAGGCGAAGGGGCGGGAGGCGCAACGGAAAAATCCTCGACCCAATTTCTTCCCAAATTCTGCAGCGGCTCTTCCGCAACCTCATTTTGATTGTCCCGCTTTTTTGCCCAGCGTTCGAGGGCGTTAAATAGTACGCGCGGCTCCAGCGGCTTCGAGACATAATCGTCCATGCCCGCTTCAAGGCATCGTTCGCGGTCGCCCGACATGGCGTGAGCGGTCATGGCGATAATCGGTATCCGCCCGCCTTTTTGCGCTTCCCAGGCGCGAATCTGCCGTGTGGCTTCGAAGCCGTCCATTTCCGGCATTTGGACATCCATCAACACGGCGTCATAACCGCCGGTTTTGACTCGTTCCAACGCCTGCGCTCCCGTTTCCACAGCATCCACCGAGTAACCGGCTTTTTGCAGCATAATCACGGCAAGTTTCTGATTAACGGGATTATCCTCCGCCAACAGCAGCCGAATCCCGGCCGCTTTGTTTTCAGAAAGCGTATGGCGGGTGACAAGCGTCGAAGAGTCATCCCCGCTGCCGCTCAGCACGGCAAGCATCGCGTCAAAAAGCATTTGCTGCTTGACAGGCTTCAGCAGATAGCCGGCGCAGCCGAGGGCTTGGAGGCGCGCGGCGTCGCCGCGCTGCCCCATGGAGGTCAGGATTAGAATTTTGACATCTTTGATGGAGGGGTCGCTCTTGATGGCGCGCGCGGTCTGTTCGCCGTCCATGCCGGGCATTTGCATATCGAGCAAAACGACATGATAGGGGTCTCCGCTGCGCTGGGCGTTGCGAAGGGCTTCAATTGCTTTTGACCCGCTTGGAACGGCATCCACCCGCGAGCCAAGCGCCTCTACGTTTTTAATCAACACCAGGCGGTTGGTCTGGTTATCGTCCACCACCAAAATACGGGCTTGAATGAGATTGGCTGGTCCAGGCGTAAGAGGTCCCGTGACGCCGCGTTGGGGAAGCGGGACCTTCTCGAAGCGAATATCAAACCAGAAGGTACTGCCCGCTCCGGGGACGCTTTCCAACCCTATGACGCCGCCCATCATTTCCACTAATTGCTTCGAAATTGCCAGCCCAAGACCAGTGCCGCCATAGTTGCGCGTGGTGCTTCCGTCCGCTTGCGTAAAACGCTCGAAGACCGCCGCTTGGCGTTCGTAAGGGATGCCAATGCCGGTATCTTGCACCGAAAAATGCACTTTAACATGCGTCTCGGTCTCCTCCAGCGGTTCGGCGCGAATGATGATTTCGCCCTGGTGGGTAAATTTGATGGCGTTTCCGACAAGATTCACCAAAATTTGTCTTAAGCGCCCCGGGTCGCCGCGCAGCGTAGAAGCGATATCCGGGTGAACCAGGCAAGCCATTTCCAGACCCTTATCCTGAGCGCGCTGAGCGAGGGTGTAAGCCACATCTTCGACAGTGTTTCGCAAATTGAAATTGATGGTTTCGAGCTCCAACCTGCCGGCTTCGATTTTGGAAAAATCAAGAATGTCGTTTAACAAAGAAAGAAGCGCCTCGGCGCTGTGCAGGGCGGTTTGCAGATAATCTTTTTGCTCGCTCGTGAGTTTGGTGTCGAGCGCCAATTCCAACATGCCGATAACCCCGTTCATCGGCGTGCGAATTTCATGGCTCATATTCGCCAAAAACTCGCTCTTGGCGCGGTTGGATTCCTCCGCTTCGCGCTGGGCGCGAAGCAATTCCGAAATATCGTGATACATCGCCAGCGTGCCGCTTTTCTGCCCGTCCACAAAAACCGGCACGCCGAAGATTTCCACATCCACCAGGGTGTTGTCGCGGCGTTTGCGTTTTCCAATCACATGGACGGTCTGGGCTTTGACCATTTGGGTATAACCAACCGCCTCAGCGCGGGTTTCTTCGTCGGTGATGAGTTCGTCGAGTTTCGCGCCCACAATCTCCGCGCTTGAATATCCGTAGAGACGCTCGAAGGCTGGATTGCTCGATATAATCCTTTCGTCGCCGTCCAGCACGACAATCGCCACCGGGCTGTTTTGCACCAGGGATTCAAAATAAGTTTTCTGCTGCGCCAGTTCCCTTTCTTTTTGTTTATAGTCGCTGACATCGCGCGCCACCCAAACGACGGAATTTTCCGTCATAGGCGCAATCAAGGCGGAAAACCATACTTCTCTTCCGCCCAGCGGGAGGCTGTACTCGGCGCGGGTTAGTTCCCCGCTCCGCAGGCATTGGCGGATACGGTCAAGAAAGAAAGCGGCTTGCTGCGGCGGGAAGATTTCCGCCACCGTCCTGCCAATCATGCTGGCGGGAGGCAGATAAAGATTATCCGGATTGGTGGGCGCAATGTTCAGATAACGCCCGTCGGAATCGTACACGATGATGACGTCAGTCATGGCGGAAAAAAGGGCGCGCAATTCGGCTTCGGAGCGTTTAATGGACGTAATATCCCGTCCAATGCCGACCAGCCCAGCCACCTTGCCGTCGCTGTCAAAGACAGGCATTTTTGAAGTCAACATCCAGCGCGGGTTTCCGTTTCTATCCCGTCCCTGTTCTTCGCGATTCAAGACCGGCGCGCCGCTTTCGAGAACGGCTTTATCGTCCGCCCAAAATTTCTCAGCAAGTTCGGGAGGATACAAATCAAAATCGGTCTTGCCGACAACCTCTTCCATGGTTTTCACGCCGGAAGCCCGCAT